>PUMJ01000028.1 GCA_003551305.1 Candidatus Brocadiaceae bacterium | reverse complement strand
GGCACTCCGCGCTCGCGCAGGTCGTATATGATGCTCTCCGCGACCTTGCTGTAGCCGCATATGACGACGTGGTTTTCGAGCTGCTGGAACCTCTCCATGACGCTGACCACTCCTTTCAGGCGTCGCTCCAAGGCCGGCCCGAGCAGCACGCTGAACGCCGTGATGAACGAGCCCAGCCCGACGGGAACCATCGTGGTGGCGAACACCTTCGCGTTGTCGCTTAACGGAATGATGTCGCCATATCCCAGGGTGCTGTAGGTGACAAAGGTGAAGTATACGCTGTCCGTCCAGCTCGCTATTCCGTCAAACTCCCGCCGGAGCGCATAGCTGCCGATGATGCCGTAAGCCAGGGCGAAAGTCAGGGAGGCCAGCGCGATGACCTGGGCAT
This sequence comes from Candidatus Brocadiaceae bacterium, assembly GCA_003551305.1. Taxonomy (GTDB): domain Bacteria; phylum Planctomycetota; class Brocadiia; order SM23-32; family SM23-32; genus B1Sed10-231. Next base: position 6,985 of record PUMJ01000028.1, on the reverse strand, counting down.
ACTGGATCTCCACGGTTGAGGGGATGTCGAAGCGCCTGCGGAACAGCACCAGTGCGGCCACAAGCCCACCGGACAGCAGCGCCGTCTGCGGCGTGGTGCCCCGGTAGAGGTTGTTGGCCATCAGCACGCACAGCACAAGCAGGGCCAGCCGCCACGAGCGGCGACGGCGCTCGCACAACCCCTTGCCGATGACGATGAGCACGACGCCGAGTATGAGCGACAGCACGCCGCTTGTGCGCATGACGGGCGTGACGCGCAGGTACTCGGGCACATCCTCGGCGTAGCGTGCCACCTGGAAGATGGGAATGAGGCCGGTGGCCACGTTCAGGAAGCCGTTGAACGCCAGCACCAGTCCGAGCAGGACCGGGATGTTGATCCTGTCCAGCGCCCTGCGCATCCGCACCTCCTCCAACTGAACAGAAGCCCTGTACATTGCCGCGTAAGCGGGACCGTCTCTCCATCTCAGGCGGTCAGTCCGTGTAGCCCGGGATGTCTATGTCGGCCCAGGGGTGGTCCTGCACCATGGTGCCGCCGTCGGGGTTGCGCGGCATCTGCACGGGCGGGAACCTGCGCCACTGGTCGCCCTCGGCCAGCCCTTCGGTCTCTCCGCCCGCGCGCAGGCACTCCATCAGCGCCCGCCGCATCTGCTGACCGGCCTCGCGGGCGAAGGGCACCCCGGCGCGGTTGCGCGTCTCCTGCGGGTCGCGGCGGCGGTCGAACAGGAACTCCGCGTCGTCTCCGGCGCTGTAGAAGTACTTCCAGTCCTCGGAGACGGCCATGTACGTCGCCCGGCGGCCGGAGTGGTGCTGGGAGAAGACCATCTCGCGATCGGAGCGCCCGGCCGCCACCTCGGCCAGGTCCACGCCGTCCGGCTCGTGGCTGGTCAGCTCCGCGCCCGCGGCGCTTAGCAGGGTGGGCAGCACATCCACGTGGCCGACGGGCCGGCTGCATCGCCCCCCTACGGGGAAGCGCTCCGGCAGCCGCGCCAGCAGCGGCACTCGCGCGGCGGTGTCGTGCATGCTGCGCTTGCCGAAGCAGCGGTAGTCGCCCAAATGCTCGCCGTGGTCGGACAGGAACACGATGAGCGTCCGGTCGAGCTGGCCCGTGCGCTCCAGCGCCTCCAGCAGCCGGCCGACCTGGTAGTCAATGAACGAGATGCAGGCGTAGTAGTAGGCGCGGATGGAGCGGACCAGGTGCAGGTCGAAGCCGAGGTCGCGGTACTTGGAGCGGTTCTGGGCGCGGTTCACCCACGTCCAGAGGGCCTCGGCGTCGGGCGGCACGTTCGGCAGGGGCATCATGGGCGCCCGGTAGAGCTTGTGCCAGGGGTTGGGCGGGGCGAAAGGGGGATGCGGATGGATGAAGCTGGTGAACAGGTACCACGGCCGGCTCTCGGCCTCCTGCTCCTCGATGAAGGCGCGGGCGCGGTCGCCGATCCACTGCGTCGGGTGGGCGCGCGGCGGGAACTGCGCCGGCTGGGGCACGTAGTACATCTCCCCCCGGATGCCGTGGGGGTCGCAGACGTAGTCGTAGCCCTGCGCGTGGAGCCACGTCAGGTAGTCGTCGCGGGCCGGGTCGCCGACTATCTCCTCCTGCATCTCGCGGCTCTGGAAGCCGCGCATGGCGTGGGAGTCGGGCGAGAAGTGGCACGTGCCGATGCCGTGCACGCGGTAGCCCGCACCGCCCAGGGCGTCCATCAGGCTCTGGCGGCCGTCCTGGGGCATGGGCTGGTTCTCGTAGCAGCCCGTGTTCATAGGATACTGCCCGTAGATCATGGAGCAGCGGGCGGATATGCAGACCGGCGAGGCGGAGTATGCGCTGGTGAACGCCGTGCCCTCGCGCGCGAGTCGGTCCAGGTTCGGCGTCCGGATGACCGGGTTACCCAGCGCGCCGATGGTGTCGAATCTCTGCTGGTCGGTGAAGATGTGCAGTATGTTGGGTCGGGAGGTGCTCACGGTGGCGGCCTTTCCGGCGGTTCGAGTATGGCAAGGGGGCACAAGCGCCCGCACCCTGCGGCGCGGGACAGCGTGCCAGTTTTGGCCATCGGGAGGCCGCTGTCAACGTCCGGGCGCGGGCAAGCCGCACGCACTTCACAGTCCCCGCTTGCGGGAGAGCGGTGAAGCCGGCGCTCGATGGGGGGAGGGAACGTCCTTGCTTACCGGGCCGGGAATAGGGGATGATGGAAGTACCATGGCACTTCATGAGTCAAAGTGCGGACGCGCCGTCGCGAATGCTCTCGAGGCGGCGGCAGAGGTCTCGGTGTTGGGGGTGGAATACCTCCACGTGCGGATGGAGGACGGAGCCGACCTGTACGTCACCGAATGGGGCCTACCGTTCGTGGAACAGCTTGCGCCGCCCAGCCACTGGGGCGATCGGGGGTGGTTCATCGCCCACAGCCGCAAACTGCCTGGCACCAGTTCCCTTTATCGCGTGCGCACGAAGGAGGTGGGGGGCGTCTCGAAAGATATCGTGCTGAAGTGGAACCGGATGGGACAGGACATCCCGGGAGAGACGAGGGCCAGGGGCCTGGCCACGGCGGAGTTCAACAGTCCCTTCGAGGAGTTCAGCCTGGTCATGGAACTGAGGAACTCCAGGGGCCGCCCCGCCGCTACTCTGCTGACGCACAAACCCCTGGCCATCCTGGTGCCCCGGCGGTACGTGGAGACCGAGAGTCTGGGCCGCAGGCGATGGCGCTTCGAGAAGTTGCAGAAGAACCATCGCGAGGTCACCCTCGACCCGAACCGCAACTACGCCGTCATCTACGAGTGGATAAAGGGCATAGACGCGGGACAGGCCATGAAGGAAGGCCTCATAACGCGAGATGTGGCCGAGCGGCTGGTGGCGGATTCGGAACAGTGCCTCAAGCAAAAGGGATACCGGGTCAAGGACCACAAGCCCCATCATATCATCGTGCGGCCCCACGGGGCCGGCGGCCTCGCCCGGGACAGGGACGGTTCCATCCTCTACGCACTGGTGGACTTCGAACTGCTGGAGAGGACACCGGAGCACGAGCGTGAGGTGCGCGCCTCCCGCCGTCACACGTATCTTAGCCGTCAGCCGCACAGGTTCGAGCGGACGGCCGACGTGCCGCCGGCCCTGAGCCAGACGACCGTCATGGGGGTGGACTACGTCTACGGGAGGGTCGAGAGTTCAGCCGGGGCGCTCTGGACCGTCGGGGACGACCCGGTTCTGTTCGACTACTTCCTGCCGGAGAAGTGGCGTCGCACCCCGCGCACGAGTCTGTCCGGCTCAGGGCGGGTGTTCGAGACGCGGACAAAGGACGACATCCACCTCGTGTGGCGTGTCTCCAGAGTCGGGCAGGACCTGCCTTCGGACGCCCCGGCCCGGGCACGCGCCCACGGCTACAACAGCCCGTTCGAGGAGGTCGCCCTCGCCCTGAAACTGACCGAGAGGGGCATCGAGACGACTTACCCGCGCGCTGTCTATATGAGCGGCCACAAACCGGAGCCGCACGGTCGGCCGCCCGACGTCAGCCGCCATCGCGGGCACGAGCATCTGCACACGCCGGATGGTCATCCCATCCTCAGCTCCGACCACGAGTACATGGTCCTGTGGGGCTACTGGAACGGGCCGGACGAACTGCTGGCCGCGCATGACGAGGACTACTACCGTCCTGTGGACGCCGCACGGGCCGCCGAAGAGGGCCTGGTGCCCCGGGCGCTGTGCCGAGATCTGATGGATGCCGCGAAGGAGCGTCTGGCCCGCGCCGGGGTGGAGGCCCTGTGGCTCAAACCCGACCACCTGCTGCTGTCCGTTGATCCCGGCGGGCGGCTTGTCATGGACGCCGGCGGCCTGCCCCGCGTGCGCATCTGCAGCTTCGACCTGCTTGCGCGGGCTCCCTGCTCCGGGTAGGCTTCAGCGCTTCCACCTTCACGGGCGCCTGGCCGCGGGCCTGGTGCCTCACACTCCCGAGGAGACGAAGACGATGGATGAACTCAGGATCGGCGTGATCGGAGCCGGGGGGCGCGGCGGGCTGGCCGTGCATGCGCACAAACCGGAAGAGGGCGTCCGCGTCGTCGCCGGGGCGGACGTCAGCCCGGCCGCGCTCGACCGCTTCCGCGAACGCTTCGGCCCGGACGCATTCATCACCGACGACTACCGCGAGGTGCTGGCGCGGCCCGATGTCGGGGCCGTCTTCGTCACCACCCCCGACTATCTGCATGAGGAGCACGCCGTCGCGGCCCTCCAGGCCGGCAAGGCAGTCTACCTGGAGAAGCCGATGGCCATCACCGTCGATGGCTGCGACCGCATACTGCGGACGGCCCGTGAGACCGGCTGCAAACTCTACCTGGGCCATAACATGCGGCACATGTCGTTCGTGCTCAAGATGAAGGAACTGGTTGACGACGGCGCCATCGGCGAGGTCAAGGCCGGCTGGTGCCGCCATTTCGTCGCCTACGGCTGTGACGCCTACTTCAAGGACTGGCACGCCGAGAGCAGCAAGTCCACCAGCCTCCTGCTGCAGAAGGGCACCCACGACATAGATGTTCTCCACTGGCTCTGCGGCGGCTACACTCGGCGCGTGAACGCGATGGGCGGCCTGACCCTCTACGACCGGATAACCGACCGCCACCCGCCCGAGGAGCGCGGCGACGCAAGCTGGCACCTCGACAACTGGCCACCGCTCTCGCAGAAGGGTCTCAACCCCGTCATTGACGTCGAAGACCTCAGCATGATGCAGATGCGGCTGGACAACGGCGTGTTCTGCTCCTACCAGCAGTGCCACTACACGCCGGACGGCTGGCGCAACTACACGATCATCGGCACCGAGGGCCGCATCGAGAACTTCGGCGACGGACCCGGCCACGGCGTGGTGCGCCTGTGGAACCGGCGCTGCGGCTACAACCCCTACGGCGACGAACAGTTCTTCATCCCGCGCGCCACCGGCAGTCACGGCGGCGCCGACCCGGCCATCGTGGCCGAGTTCATCCGCTACGCCCGCCGCGGGGGCAAGGTCAGCACCAGCCCCGTGGCGGCCCGCAACAGCGTGGCGGCCGGCTGCCGGGCGGCCGAGTCCCTCCGGGCGGGCGGCACGCCGCTGGACGTGCCACCGCCGGAACCCGAACTGGTGGACTACTTCGCGCGGGACACCGTCTGAGGACGGCGGCCGTCCGCCACCGACCAGAAGGTCGCATGCACCGCCCGTGACGTATGCCGCCCGCTGTTCGCCCTGCGGTCTCCCGTTGTGTTCGTCGGACCGTCGTGGTAAGAAAGCCCTCTTCCTCCGCAGGAGATGACCGGATGACCGATGCCGACGCCTTCGTCCGCGTGAGCCCCCGCGACCCCCGTTACCTCGAACTGTCCGACGGCAGCCCCTACATCCCCATCGGCATGAACATCTGCTCCCCGCGGCAGGCCGGCCGGACGGTGGAGGACGGCGCCGAGGGCCTGGCCATGATGGAGCGGTGGATGCGCGCCCTGGCCGCAGCCGGCGGCAACCACCTGCGCGTCTGGCTGGCGCGCGGCATATGGAACGTCGAGCACGAGCGCTGCGGCGTCTATGACGAGCAGCGCGCCCGGCGCATCGAGTCCATGCTGGAACTGGCCCGCCGGCTCGGCATCCACGTCAAGATGACACTCGAGTACTTCCGTGAGATAGACCCCGCCCTCAGCCACACGACGTGGGCCATGTGCCCGCTGCACCATCGCTCACAGGGCGGCACGGCCGACTCGATGGCCGACTGGTTCGACGGCGAGGAGAGCCGCCGGCAGTTCCGCCGCAAGATGGCCTGGTACGCCGCCCGCTACGGCGATGATCCCACCGTGTACGGTTGGGAGCTGTGGAACGAGGCCAACACCGTCTGCGGCGGGGACTATATGGCCTGGTCGGAAGCGATGCTGCCGGAACTGCAGCGGCTCTTCCCCCGCAACCTCTGCATGCAGAGCCTGGGCAGCTTCGACACGCCCGCCATGCGAGCGCTCTACCGGCGCCTGGTCGCCATGCCGGGCAACGACGTGGCCCAGGTCCACCGCTACCTGGACCAGGGGGCCGAACTGGAGGTTTGCGCCGGGCCCGTGGACGTGCTGGCCGCCGACGCCGTCCGCGAGATAGCCGCCATGGACCCCGGCCGGCCCATCGTGCTGGCCGAGAGCGGCGCCGTCGAGGCCGGCCACGCCGGCCCCTTCAAGCTCTACGGGCGGGACCGGGAAGGCACCATCCTGCATGACGTCCTGTTCGCGCCGTTCTTCGCGGGCGCCGCCGGCACGGGGCAGTGCTGGCACTGGGAATCCTACGTGGACGCCAACGACCTGTGGTGGCAGTTCGGGCGCTTCGCCAGCGCGGTGGAGGGGGTGGACCCGCCGGCCGAAGGGTTCCGGCCCTCCATGCTGTCGCATGGTGCGCTGCGCGTTTACGTGCTTACGGGGCGGCGCACCGTGCTGGCGTGGTGTCGCGACAGCCGGGCCGACTGGATGAGCGAACTGCGCGATGGCCGGCCGACCGAGACCGTCAGCAGCGCTTCCATCGGACCGGCTCCTTGCCTGCCCCTGCCGGACGGGGCGCGGGTGCGCACCTACGACCCCTGGTCGGACGAATGGCGCCGGGCTCGCCCGCAAGCCGGTCGCGTGCCGCTGCCCTCCTTCAGGCGCTCCATCGTGGTGCGGGTGGACCGGCCGTAGGGGGCGGCCCCGGCGCAACGCCCGACCATCACCGGGGGACGGCAGCCGACGCCAACCCTTGCCCGCCCGGGCGGGGACCTCGTCTCGTTCATAGCTCAGAGTTTGGCCTTCAGTCTCTGGCCTTCAGCCTTCCGTCGTGCTCGTCGTGCCGTCGTGGTCATAAGGAAAACGGGCTTGACAGGCTATCTATAGTTGGGTATAGTTAGCTATACGGATGAGGTGAAGCAATGGGGGATGTGGAGATGCCGGAGCAGTGGATCGTTCATCTGGATATTGATGCGTTCTTCGCGGCCGTGGAGCAGGTGCTCAGGCCGGAGCTGAGGGGGCGGCCGGGCGTGGTGGGGGGCGG
>PUMJ01000200.1 GCA_003551305.1 Candidatus Brocadiaceae bacterium | reverse complement strand
GTTACCCTGCCCGCCTTGACGGTGTGAAAGGGCCAGGCGGCCCGCCGGTGCTGTTCGCCAGCGGCAATACGGACTTGCTGACAGGCGGTGGGGCGGCGCTGGTCGGCAGCCGCCGGCCGACCACGCCGGCCCGCCGCGCGGCCCGCCGGCTTGCCGCGCAGCTGGCAGCGGCCGGCGAGGTCGTCATCAGCGGCGGCGCCCGCGGTATAGACACCGCCGCGCACGGGGGGGCGCTGGAGGCCGGGGCCACGCTGGTGGTGGCACCGGTAGGGCTGCTGCGTTTTCGGTGGCGAGGACTCCGCCCGCGGCGGGGCCATGCCGGCCGCTGGTGCGTGGTCAGCCAGTTCGCCCCGAGCAGCGGCTGGCAGAATGCGCACGCCCTGATGCGCAACGCTCTGATAGCGGCCCTGGGCGAGGCGGTTCTGGCGTTCGAGCCGCGCGACACCGGGGGCACGTGGAGCACCTGCAGGCACGCGCTGGTTTTGGGCCGGCCCCTGTTTGTGCTGTCGGCCACACGCACGGGGGCCCACGGCCGGGGGCTCCGCCGGCTCGTCCGCGCCGGCGCATGGGCGCTCGACCCCGCCCACCTGCCGACGGCGGCTGAGCTGCGGTGCCTGATCGCCGGCTACAGGCGGCCGGCCTCTCCGACGCAGGGTCGCCTTTTCGATCCGCCCTCGCTGGCGGAGGGCGCGGCCTTGTCGTAGGGGGGCCGGCCGGGCCGGCTCAGCTGCTTTTCGCTTCGTTCAGGCGCCGCTGGAACTGACTCAGCTTGCGGGCGGCCTTGTTCTGGTGCAGTATGTTCTTGCGGGCGGCCCGCTGCCACAGCTTTGTCAACAGGCGCACCTGTTGCTCTGCCCCCTGCAGGTCGCCGCGCTGCAGCATGCGGTTGAACTTGTTCTCCTCGGTGCGCAGCCGATGTTTGACGGCTTTGTTACGCGCCCGTCGCTTCTTGTCCTGCCGCAGTCTCTTCAGTGCCGATGGTCTGGTGGGCATTGTGTCCTCGTGTGCAAGATTAGGGTGATGTGTGTGGCGCCGGGCGGGCCTCAGCCGCTCAGTTGGCTGACCCTCTGCTCGACGTCTCGGAAGTTGATGTCCTGGCTGTAAATCTTCTTGTAGAGGTTCAGGGCCTTTTCAGTCTGGCCCATGGCCTCATGGGCTTGCGCCTGCAGGTAGCGTATTTCTTTGCCTCGTTCGTCCATGGCGGGATGCTGCTGTAGGGCTTCCTGGAAGCGCTCGATGGCCAGGTCCTGCTGTTCCTTGCGCATAAAGCACCTGCCCAGCATGACCATGGCGTCCTCGGCGTAGCGGGCATCCTGTGCCACGCCCTGGAAGGCGGCGATGGCTTCGTTGTAGTTGCCGGCCTCGAATTGAAACTGCCCCAGGCGGAACTGGACGGCCCGGTCCGTCGGGTGCTGCTGCTGACGCCACTGGAACTCTTTCACGCCGAACTCGACGCGGGCGGCCGCCAGTTGCTCCCGTTTCGCCTTGAGCGCCTCATCGTGGGGCTTTTCCGCGATCGCCCGGTCGGCGGCTTTGAGCGCCTCATCGTAGAGCGCCAGGCGGACGTTGCCGAGTTCCTCTCGTATCTCGTAGTTGTCCGGCAACAGTTCATGCTTCTGTTTGAGAAGTTGCTCGGCTTCTTTGGGCCGGCCGGTGTCCCTGTATAGCCGGGCCAGCCGGAGTATGCGGTTGACCTGGGTGGGGTTCTCGGCCAATTCCTTCTCCAGTTGCTCGGCCTCGCGCGAGAGGTCGTCCTTGCTGGCGGCCATGCGTCGTTCTTCCTCGAATCTCTCGGCCTGGTCGCGGTCCTTGATCATGTCGCGGAAGCTATCGGCTTCCTCCATCTTGTGGGAGGCCATGTGCGCGGTGGCCTCCAGGTTGCGCACTTCGCGCACCAGGTCGCGGTCCTTTGGCTGCAGGGCACTGAGGCGGCTCAGATAGGTCAGGGCTTCGCGGGTGTTACCCATCTGCAGGAGCACGTCAGCGATGGCCCGCAGGGCCCGTTTATTCTGCGGTTTCTGTTTCAGCGCATCCTGGTATATCTCGACCGCGACTTCCGGGAGGCCGGCCTTCGCCGCTGCCCGGGCCGCCCTGACCAGACCCCAGAAGCTCCTGGGGTGATTCTCGAGGAAGTCCTCATAGACCTCCAGCTTCTTGCCACCCTTTCGGAGCAGAGCCTTCACCGTGGTCAGACCTGCACGCGGCACCATCAGCAGCAGCCTGACCAGCCGGCTTGTGGCTTCGGCCCGGCGCCGCTCGGTGGCGCGCAGGATGCTGCGGGCGTCCTCGTACTGGGGCTCCTGCCGCAGCACCTCCCGCAGAAGCTCCACAGCATAGTCGAAGTTGCCTCGCTCCACCGCCTCCCTTGCGCGCTTGTAGAGGTCGTCCACGGCCATGGCAAGTTTCCCATTCTTGCAGGTAGCTAAACAGCAATACGTTAGTGCACAGGGCAGCAGCCTGTCAAGGGCAATGGCCCGCATCGTGCCCGGCCCGGCGCGCGGGGGCCCGGCGTGGCCTCTGCTTGCCGGCGCGCGGGGGTTGCCTTACAATTCACCCTGTGCGGCCGCCGCGGCGGCACCAGGGGCACTTGAGAGGGTTTCCAATGAAGCTCATCCACGTCGGTGTGGGCGGTTTCGGCCGGACATGGCTGAACGTGGTGGCCGGGCGCGCCGGCGTCGAGCACGCGGCGCTGGTGGACGTGGACGAACGTGCCCTTGAGACGGCCCGAGCTCAACTGGGGCTGCCCGCCTCGCGCTGCTTTGCCGACTACCGGGCAGCCTTCGCGGCCGTGGACGCCGATGCCGTCCTGTGCGTGACCCCGCCGGACATGCACCGGCAGGTCGCCGAGGCGGCCTTCGCAGCCGGCCTGCACGTGCTGACCGAGAAGCCCCTTGCCGACACGATGGCGGGAGCCGTGCGGATGGTGGAGGCCGCCGAGGCGGCGGACCGCCGCCTGATGGTCAGCCAGAACTACCGGTTCCACCCCTGGGTACGCACCATCCGCTCCCTGCTGGAGAGCGGGGAGTTCAGCGCGCCGGACAACGTCTTCGTGCGCTTCGCCAAGGCACCCCGGTTCCGCGGCTCGTTCCGGTTGAAGATGGAGCATCCCCTGGTCAGAGACATGAGCATCCACCACTTCGACCTTCTGCGGGCCCTGACCGGGCGCGAGCCGGTCTCGGTCTTCGCACGAACGTGGCGGCCCGGTTGGAGCTGGTTCGAGCACGACCCCTGCGCGGTGGCGGTCTTCGAGTTCGATGGCGGCCTGCAGGCGCTCTACCACGGCTCATGGGTGGCGCGCAGCGCCGAAACCACCTGGAACGGCTACTGGTGCATCGAGTGCTGCCGCGCGGCCATCGAACTGCGCGGGGAGACGGTGCACCTGACTCCCGCCGATCACCCGGAGGAGGACACCGAGGTCGAACTGCACCGGATGCCGTGCGAGGGCCAGGCATACAGCCTGCTGGAGTTCGGCCGGGCCATTGCAGAAGGCCGCGCCCCGGAGACCAGCGGTCGGGACAACCTGCGCAGCCTGGCCATGGTCTTCGCCGTCACGCAGTCCGCCGCCCGGGGCGAGCCGGTGCACATCGAACAGATACTGCAGCAGCGCTGAGAGGCCATGGATCCCGTCACGGAGAGCAGCTTCGCCCGCAGGCTGGAAGAGTTCAGCGACAGCGTCAAGCGCATCCTTGACCAGATGGGGCGCGTCATATACGGCCAGCAGGAGGTGTTGCGGCAGATCCTGGCGGGCATGGCGGCGCGCGGCCACTGCCTGATGGTCGGCGTGCCGGGGCTGGCCAAGACGATGATGGTCTCCTGCCTGGCCGAGGCGACTTCGTTGACGTTCCGCCGCATCCAGTTCACCCCCGACCTGATGCCCAGCGACATCACCGGCACCAACGTGCTCGACGAGAGCACCGGCCAGCGGGAGTTCCGCTTCGTGCCCGGCCCCCTGTTCGCCCACATCGTGCTGGGGGACGAGATCAACCGCACGCCGCCCAAGACCCAGGCCGCCCTGCTGCAGGCCATGCAGGAGCGGGAGGTGACCGTCGGCCAGACCACCTACGACCTGCCCAGCCCATTCTTCGTCATCGCCACCCAGAACCCCATCGAGCAGGAGGGCACCTATCCCCTGCCCGAGGCCCAGCTTGACCGCTTCATGTTCAACATCCACATTGACTACCCCGAGGGGGACATTGAGGAGAAGATACTGGCCGAGACGACCCGCGGGGAGCGGCCTCGCCTGGACAGCGTCATAGACGGTCAGCAGATACTGGAGATGCAGCGGCTGGTCGAGGAGATCGTCACCTCGCCCTACGTGGTGCGCTACACGGCGGCCATCATCCGGGCCTCCCGGCCGACCTCCGAGACGGCCCCCGAGTTCGTGCGCAAGTTCGTGGACTGGGGCGCCGGCCCGCGCGCCGGCCAGCACCTGCTGCTCGGCGCCAAGGCCATGGCCGCCATGGACGGCCGGGTCAACGTCGCCACCCGCGACATTCGCGACGTGGCCGTGCCGGTGCTGCGCCACCGCATCGCCTGCAACTTCCAGGCCCAGGCCGAGGGGATGGACAGTGTGCACATCGTTGGTATGCTGCTCGATGAGGTGCCGGAACCAGCCGTCGGCAAGCAGCAGTAAATCACCCGGAGCAACCCATGAAGCTGGCCACCTTCAGAGCAGGCAACAAGACGGGCTGCGGCTTACTGGTTGGCGAAACGCTGCTGGAGGTCGAGACGGCCACTGACGGACGGCCGGGCCCATCGCTTGAGAACCTGTTAGGCGATGAGGCGGCGCTGGCGACGCTGAGGGAGTTGCAGCGGCGGGGGCGTGGAGACGCGCAGTTCTGCGCCCGGAACGGCCTGCCCCTGGCGGAGGTTGACCTGCTGGCGCCCGTGCCCCGGCCCGGCAAGGTGCTGTGCCTGGGCCTGAACTACCGCGACCATGCCGCCGAGAGCGGGGCCCCTGTGCCGGCGGAACCCGTCGTCTTCGCCAAGGTCTCCAGCAGCGTTACAGGCCCCGGCCGGCCTATCCACATCCCGGAAGCCTCCGACAAGATTGACTACGAGGTGGAGCTGGCCTTCGTCATCGCCCGGCCGGCCCGGCGCGTAACGGCCGACCGCGCTCTGGACTACGTAGGCGGCTACACGGTGCTGAACGACGTTTCCGCGCGCGACTACCAGCGGGAGAAGCCCGGCGGCCAGTGGACGCTGGCGAAGTCCTTCGACACGTTCTGCCCCCTCGGTCCATGGGTGGTCACCCCGGACGAGGTGGGCGACCCGCAGACGCTCGCCATCGAGTGCCGCGTCAGCGGGGAGTTGATGCAGTCATCTTCCACGAGCCGGATGATCTTCGGCGTGGCCGAGATCATAGAATACCTGACCCGGGTGCTGACGCTGGAGCCGGGCGACGTCGTCGCCACCGGCACGCCCCCGGGCGTGGGTTTCGCTCGCACGCCGCCGCGCTACCTGCGTGACGGCGACATTGTGCAGTGCGCCATCGAACGGATAGGCACCTTGACCAACCCGGTGACCGCCGATGCCTGAGCGGCCGATCAACTGCGTGGTCTTCGGGGCCGGCGCCCTTGGCCTGGGCTTCCTGGGCCCGGAGCTGGCCGCCGAATGCCGCATAACCTATGTGGACATCCCGGCCAAGGCGGACCTGCTGGCGCACCTCAGAAGCGCCGGCCGCTACACCTTCAACCTCACCGGCCTGTCCATGCGCCCGGTCGAAGTGGAGGGCGTCAGCGGCCTGTGCCTGGACGCCGGCGAGGCCGCCTTGCAGCGGCTGCTGGGCGAGTGCGACCTTGTCTTCACGGCGGTCGGCCAATCCAACCTGCCGAAGCTGGCCCCCGCCCTGGCCGCTGCGCTGGAGGATCGCGACCGCCCCTTGAGGGTGCTGTGTTCCGAGAACGGCGTGGAGATAGCCCGCGGCCTGCGCCGGGCCGTCGAGGAAGCGGCGAGCCGCGACCCCGACGAGCGGTTGCTGGTCGGGGACACGGTGATGGGACGAATGTGCAAAATCCTGGAGCACCCGGAGCCGCCCGTGCGGCGCGTGACGCCCGCCGTGGACTGGGCGGTCGTCGCCGAGCCCTATTACGGCATCCCGGTCGAGGAGCGCGCGGTCGAGGGGTTCGGCGGCCTGCCGGCCGCGGTGGAGGCGCTGCCGCCGGCCGGGTTCGCCGCCGCCGAGGACGTCAAGATGCTCTCCCACAACGCGCTGCACGCCGCGCTGGCTTACCTGGGGCACCTGCGCGGGGTGCGCTACTTCGACCGGTTGCGCGGGGAGGCGGACCTGATGGAACTGGGACGCCGGCTGCTGGTCGAGGAAGCCGGCGGCGCGCTGCTGGCAAAGCACGAGCGCGCCCTGCCCCGCAACGATTACCTCAACTATTGCGACTCGATACTCAGGCGGGTCACCTGCCCGGTGCTGCACGACCCGATCGAGCGCGGCACGCGCGGCGCCATGCGCAAGCTCCAGCCCTGGGAGCGGCTGGTCTACAGCCTGCGCACGGTGGCCGCCGAGGGCATCCTGCCGGAGGCCTACGCGCAAGGACTGGCCGCCGCCGTGCTGGTCGCCCGCTCCGCCGGCGAGACGGACATGGGCTTCGATGAGGTCCTGACCGGGCATTGCCACCTGGACCCGGAGGCGGACGGGGACTTGCTGGCGCTGGTCGGCCGCTGCCGACGCCGCCTGGAAGAGTAGCCCCCGCTGGCGCCGCAGGGAAGCTCAGCCCCAGAGGACCAGCAACACCAGCCCGCCCACGATGGCGCCCGTGGCCGGCAGGCGCACGTGCGCGCCGGCCTCCCGGTGTATGATGAATGACGCGACCACACCTACCACTATGCTGAACTGCCGGAACGCCACCACGTAGCTGGTGTGGACGGCGAGCTGGTAGGCCCACAGCACGAGCGTGTATGTGAACAGCCCCAGCACCGCGGCCAGGGCCGGCATGCGCCAGCCACAGACCTGCGCCGGGGCCACTTCGCGGCGGTGCAGGGCCTGCAATACCAGGTAGGCGACCGTGGCGCAGATGTGCCACAGGCCGCAGTAGAGCATCGCGCTGCCGGGCGCCCCGGCCGTTCCGATCAGCATCCCCTCCTGGGCCACCTTGTCCAGCAGGGTGAACCCGACTATGGTCGCGGCCGTGAGGATGATCCAACCCACTTCCCGCAGGTGATAGCGCTTCAGATCGAACCGGCTGTAGGAATCCTGCGGCGCCAGCACGCAGCCCCCCATCACGGCCAGCATGGCCAGCCAGCCCAGGGAGGTGGGGTAGTGCCCGCGCAACACGTCAATGCCGGCCAGCATGATCAGCGGCAGGGCGCGGGCCACCGGGTAAACGATGGTAAAGTCCGACCGGTCATAGGCCAGCGCCAGAAAGTAAAAATATGCC
>PUMJ01000025.1 GCA_003551305.1 Candidatus Brocadiaceae bacterium | reverse complement strand
CCACTGGACAGAGAGCCCGAGATTGACCACTACGACGAAGATGCTGATCTGAGCGGCTTGGACCGGGGCGATGACTTCGACCCGGGCGAGCCCGAAGCGCCGGAGGTCCAGCCCGAAGCTGAAGTGCCGGAGGTCGAGGAGACTGAGGAGGCCGAGGAACCTGAGCAAGAACCTGAGCAAGAACCTGAGCAAGAACCTGAGCAGGAACCTGAGCAAGAACCTGAGCAGGAACCTGAGCAGGAACCCCGCCAAGACCATCGGATCCCGAAGCAGCGCTTCGACGAAGTGAACGAGCGCCGCAAGGCGGCCGAGCGTCGGGCCCAGGAGCTGGAGGCGAAGCTGTCCCAGCACGACCCGTCCAAGGCTGCTGACTTCGACTTTGAGGGCCAGGAGCGCGAGTACATGAACGCCGTGATCGACGGCGACACGGACAAAGCGCTGAAGATCCGCAGCGAGATCCGAGCCGCGGAGCAGGCAGCCTACACCTCGCTGGCTCAGCAGCGCGCTGATCAGGCCCGGGAGTCGACCAAGGCTGAGCTCGAGTTCACCTCTACGGTCAGCGAGCTGAACGAGCAGTATCCGGCATTCGACCCGAACTCCGAGGCCTACAACCAGGACCTGGTCGACGAGGTCCTCGAGCTGCACGGCGGGTTCGTGGCGCGCGGGTACACCCCGGCCGCCGCTCTGCGCAAGGCCGCCGGGTACGTGGCCAAGGCTCAGGGCATCGAGGCCCCCAAGGAGGAGCCCAAGAGTCTGGACCAGGCACCTCGGGCGAAGAAGCCCGACATCGGGAAGAAGCTCAAGGCCGCTGCGCAGCAACCGCCCCAGCAGGCCGGCCGGTCCGCTGCTGAGGAGGACTCGATCGACCTCGACAACCTGAGCGACGAGGAGTTTGACGCTCTACCCGAAGCCACCTTGCGCCGCCTCCGCGGCGACGTCTGAACACCTCTGCAGCACGCTACCGCTGCACCCTTGCCCCCGGCAACCCCGGGGGCTTTTTTATGCCCGCGGCTCAATTCGCAGCCCCATGACCACCCCCGTACCCTCCTAGTATCGCCCCGGGGTGCGCGACCTCGTGAATGAACCCGCCTGAGCACGGCGTACTGGCTCGTTAAGCAGTTCACCCACTCAATCGCTTTCATTTACGAGGATTTACCATGTCTCAAACGAGAACCAATTTCGCCGCTATGACTCCCACCCAGATCAAGGTCTGGTCGAGGGATGTCTGGAAAACTGCTCGTGACCAATCGTTCGTCATGCAGTTCGCCGGGACGGATATCAACTCTCCGATCTACCGCGTCACTGAGCTGACCAAGACCACGAAGGGCGACCGAGCCGTCATTCCGCTCGTCACTGATCTCGAGGGCGACGGCGTGACCGGTGACCACCAGCTGGAAGGTCACGAGGAGCCAATCAAGGCCTACGAGGAAGACATCACTATCGACCAGCTGCGGAACGCCAACACCAACACCGGTCGTATGGCGGACCAGAAGACCATCATCAACTTCCGCACGCAGTCCCGCGACAAGCTGGGCTACTGGCTGGGCAATCGAATGGACCAGATGGGCTTCCTGACTGTAGCTGGCATGGACTACCGCCTGCGTAATGATGGCGGCATCCGCAAGGGTTGGGAGTTTACCGGCGGCGACTGGGCCCGCATGGAGTCTGGCGGCAGCGCGACCCACCCCGAAGGCTATACGCTCGCCGATCTGTCCTTCGCGGCCGATGTGACCGCCCCGACCGCTAACCGGTACTTCCGTTGGGACGGCGCCGCCAAGCGCCTGGTCGCCGCCGACACCGGTGCGGTCGAGTCCACCGACGCGATTTCCTATCAAATGCTCGTGGAGGCACGGGCTCAGATGGTCACCAACTACATCCGCGGAGTCCGTACCGGCAAGGGCGGCGAGGTGTACCACGTGTGGCTGCATCCGAAGGCCCTGGCCAAGCTGAAGTTGGATCCCGACTTCCTGGCCAACGTCCGTAATGCCGGCGCCAGAGGCAAGGACAACGCTGTGTGGACCGGCGCCATCGAGACCGTCGACGGTTTGATGATCCATGAGCACCGCCTGAGCCCCAACACCCTGGGCGCCACGGCCGGCGCGTCAGCCAACGCCGCCACGCCCGGGTACAAGTGGGGCGGGGACGCCGACCAGGACGGGAACGCCGTGCTGTTCCTGGGCGCGCAGGCCCTGGGTCTGTGCACCCTGGGTACGCCGAACTGGGAGGAGATCAACCACTTCGACTACCGCAACCGCCTGGGCATCGCCATCGACCAGATCTTCGGCCTGCGCAAGCCGCGCTTCCACTCCATCTACAACGGTGGGGTCGAGGACTTCGGTGTGATGCGCGTAGACGTCGCCATCTAAACCCCTCCAAGGCCCCCGGCAGCGCTGGGGGCCTTCTACATGGAGCTGTGATGCAAGTCATCAACCCAACACCCAAGCCGATGTTGCTGAGCTCGACAGCCGGAGTGTCGAAGACCCTACAGCCGGATACCCCGACTGAGGTGGATGGCCTCCTGCTGCAACTGGCTCTGCGACAGGGCTGCAGGCCGGTGGACTCCTCCGGCCGGAGCGCGCCGGCGACCGTGGTCGCCAGCGATGTGACCGATGAGCAGATCCGCGAGGCGATCCACGAGCTGATCGAGCGCAACGACCCCATGACCTTCACGAGCCTGGGCAAGCCCCGGGTGCGCGATGTGGCCGTGGTGGTCGGGGCCGAGGTCTCACGTGACCAGGTCGAGCGCGTGTTCGAGTCTATGCCGGGCAAGGCGAGCGACTGATGGACCTGAGCGAGTTGCACCCGCACGTCGCGATCGAGGTGCCGGGCGCGGCTCGGTTTCAGATCGCTGATGCCGTCTCCCGGGCCGCCCGGGAGTTCTTCATTGCCACCCGGTCCTGGCGCCTACCCATGGCCCCCGTCGCCATCGGCCCGGGCACTCGGGTCTACGAGATCCGCACGCCTGCCGACACCGTGCTGGTCGAACCCGTGTACCTGCAGGTGGACGGCACCCGCCTGCGTTCGGATCAGTGGCGCGTGATCGGCGCCAACGCCATCGAGCTCCCCGCCGTGATCTACGGCCACGAGCTGAGCGGCGAGATCGCCATTGCACCGACCCTCGAGGCCGAGGAGATCCCCGACCGCCACGGTTATGAGTTCACCGACGCCATCGTCAGCGGGGCGCTTGCCAAGCTGTTCCGCATCCCATCTGCCGAGTGGTCAGACATGAATCTGGCCGCTGCACACACTGAAATGTTTGATCGGGCCAAGGATTCCGCGGCGGTTCGCGCCGAGAACGGGTTCAAGGCCAACCGCACCCGCCGGGTGCGTTACGGAGGCCTGTGATGAAAGCCCAATACGTGCTCGACCGTGTGCAGGACATCCTACAGGACACCACGGGCGTCCGCTGGCCCGAAACCGAGCTGCTGCGGTACCTGAACGATGCCCAGCAAGAAGTCGTGCTGCAGAAGCCCGACGCATCCTCGGAGAACTTCTCGATGCAACTGAGGCCGGGTACTCGGCAGGTGGCCCCGCCAAACGCGCTACGCCTGCTGGACGTTGTGCGCAATATGGGCCTGGACGGCAATACCCCGGGCGATGCGGTGACCCTGATCGGCCGCGGCGTGCTGGATGCCCAACGGCGTTCCTGGCACTCAGACCCTTCGACCGAGAGCGTACACCACTATATCTACGACGCCCGGGATCCGAAAACCTTCTACGTGTACCCGCCCGTGGCGAGCCCCCCGCACCACCTCGAGGTGGTGGTGTCGACGGCTCCCAACACAGTCATGAGCGCTGACGAAGACCTGTCGCTCGACGACATCTACATCAACGTGCTGATCGACTACGTGCTGTATCGGTCCTACTCCAAGGACGCCGATTTTGCGGCCAACCTGGAGCGGGCGCTCACCCATTACCAGGCCTTCGCGCAGAGCCTCGGCATTAAGACGAAGGGCGACTACACCTTCACACCGCGCGCGGCTCGGCGCGACACGCGTGACACCCAACACGAGGCGCCCCAGCTGTGATGGGGGCCCGCCAAGCCGGCCGCTGGGATCTGGTGATCCAGCAGGGGTCCACGTTCGCCCGCACGTTGGAGTTCAATACCGACGTAAGCGGGCTGAGCTTCCGCGGCCAGCTTCGGCGGGACCACGCTTCATACGTTGTGCTGGCGTCATTCACGTTCGAACCGATCGACGCACACACCGTCGCGGTGTCGCTGTCCGCGGCCGAGACCGCAGCGCTCCCCGCGCAGCGCCTGGTTCACGACATTGAGGTCTTCACGACGGGCGACGAGCACGTGGTCCGCCTGCTCGAGGGCCGTGTGCGGGTCACCCCGGAGGTCACGCGATGAGCGGACAGGTCAATGTAACGATCGTCGAGGAGGCGATCGAGGTCCGCACGTCGGTCGACGCCGCAGCATTCTGGGCGATGAAGGCGCAGGAGGCAGCGGCGTCGATTACTGAGGGTGGTGGGGCGAACCACACGCACTCGAACCTCCCGGTTCTGAATCAGTTCACGGAGGACGGCGGCACGCTCCTGTGGGGCGGCAACCCGATCGAAGGGAGCCCCGGCCCGGAAGGTCCAGAGGGGCCAGCGGGTCCAGTAGGGCCTGTGGGGCCGGCGGGACCGAAGGGTGACGATGGGGCCACTGGGACTGCCGGGCCTTCCGGACCCCAGGGCGACACAGGCCCCAAAGGCGATCCGGGTGATCCGGGCCCCGCAGGCCCAGCCGGGCCCGCCGGTGATACAGGCCCTCAAGGGCCCCAAGGTCTCCCGGGCCCAGTCGGCCCCGAGGGACCAGAAGGGCCAAAAGGCGACCCCGGGTCCGGTGTCAACATCCTTGGGTCGCTCGCCAGTACCGCCGAACTGCCCGCGTCGGGTGAGTCGGGCGATGCCTATCTGATCGAGGGGAGCCTGTACGTCTGGACGGGGTCCACGTGGGAGGACGTCGGCAATATCCAGGGGCCGCAAGGAGATCCCGGCCCTGTCGGTCCCACCGGCCCTGCCGGGCCCCAAGGGGAAGTCGGCCCGGCTGGCCCAAAGGGAGACACCGGCGACACGGGGCCCCAAGGCCCAAAGGGAGACACCGGCGACACCGGCCCAGCCGGAGCTGACGGCCCAGCGGGACCCAAGGGAGACACCGGCGATACCGGCCCGCAGGGACCGCAAGGCCTGCAAGGGCCAGAAGGGGATCAGGGCATCCAAGGCCCGCCCGGCCAGGATGGCGCAGATGGTCAAGGCGTCCCCGTGGGCGGCGCCCAGAATCAAGTTTTGCGGAAGGCCAGCACAGCCGACTTCGATACCGAATGGGTAGACCCGCCCGAGGGGTCCGGGTCAAGCCTGCCCGCAGGGGCCTCCGAAGGGGATGTCCTTGTTCAAGGGGCGACCAGCGCCGAATGGACCAGCTCCCCACGGTTCGTCAACGCTACCCTTTCAGAACACGACTTGGGCAGCGTCTCCGGTGCGGTCACAGTGCCGTTCGATGCCCACCAGCACGTATCCCTGACCACCACAGCCACAACCGATCTGACCCTAGCCACGCCTGCACAACCCGGCGGCACTTGCCGTATACGTATCGGCAACCCTGGCGGCAACGCCCTGACATGGGTCACTTCGGTCACATGGGATGACGGGCAAGCGCCGGACGGTGCGCGGTACATATTCCTGCTGTGGGATGGCTCGGGCTGGTTTGGAGGGTATGCAGCATGATGTACATCGACCTGAATGACCCGGACGCGCGGCCACAAGCAAAGCGTAAGAGCCTGTTACCGGATGTTTCTGACCCGGAGAAGATGACCCCCGCCGAACTCGAAACGCAAGGCGTGGCCGAGTGTGAAGTTATCCATGAATCGGTTGACTGGTGGCAGATGCAGGGTCCGGTAGACCGAGACGATACCGTGCGGCCTGTCCGGTACACGTACACAGCAGTTGACCGCCCCATTGATGATGTGCGTGACATCGCAAAACGCCGCATTGATGGTATTCGGGACGAAAAGCAATTGGAGCCATTCTATTGGAACGGCGCGCTATTCCAGACGCGCCAACTCGACCGAGAGAATATGCAGGGTGAGGCATTGTCCGCGTTCATGTTCATCAGCAATGGCGGCGACCCTCAATCATATTATTGGGACGCTGATGACCATGAGCAGATGCAGGGGTGGATATCCATCGGCAATAACCCTATCCCGATGACTGCACAGCAGATGATTGATTTTGCTCTGGCGGTTAAGGCGAGACACAAGAGCCTGATATTTAAGGCGAGACAGCGGAAGGACTCCGTTACGCAGGCTCAGTCAGTCGCACAGGTTGTTGACGCTGCGGGGTGGGAGTGATGGCTACGCTGCTGGACAATCTGGCACATCACTGGGAGATGGAGGAGGAGGGCGACAGGAGTGTGTCGCGGGTTGACTCTATTGGTGGGGTCGCCCTGGGTCTTGCGTTCACTGGAGGTTTGATTTGGTCGGATGCGAGATCAATACAGGGCACACACAGCGTGAGCCTTAGCAGAGATGGCGCTTTAGGTACGTCTTCAAACAATTTGGTTGGCTCCCCTCAAGGGGGGAATTTTTTAATTTCTCTATGGTTCGCACTACTGAACGATCTACAGGGGGAGGTTGGCTTTTGGATCATCAATCGGCGGAACTCACCAGGAGGTGATGACAGGGAGTATCAGTGTTGGGTTCGCAGTTCTGATGTGACTTTCGCCTTTGCCTTCTATCACCAGAACGGGTCCAACACCGTTCGTACACCGAGTAATTCAGTGAATATGGACGAACAGTGGAACCATGTTGTGTTTGGTTGGGATGCATCTTCGGAAACACAGATTGTTGTTTTGAATGGCGAAGATTTTTCAGAAAATGTTCCCGGCCTGATTGCACCCAGTCGAAACGATGTTCGTACCGTTTTCGGTGCCGGTGGCTGGGATGCCGCGTCGTCAACAGGCGCTTCGATGCTATTGGATGAGGTGAGTTTCTATTTAGGGCAGAGTGACAGCTTAACTCTGGCACAGACTCTCTACAATGACGGACAGGGTCACCCGTTGAGCGAGTTCGGGAATATAGTTGTTGGTGATGTGCATTCGCGCCGACGCGCATCACCACTCATGTGGAGCGCGTTCTGATGCACGCCACGGCCACACTGGTGACGAACGAATGCAGCGGCTGCGGGGTGTATATCATCCGCACGCATGCGGCAAACGAGGACGCCTACACGTGGTCGTGCGTCGCCAAAATATCCGGTGACCCCGCCGAACTGTACGGCGTTCTCACAGCACCGACGCGGGCCGAGCGTGTGGCGGTGGCCAGAAAACTAAAAGCCCTGCACGTTGAGCGTGTGGATTGGGAGCGGCGCACGGGGTGCGGCAGGCGTAGAACTGGGGTGAGAATATGATTTTG
>PUMJ01000047.1 GCA_003551305.1 Candidatus Brocadiaceae bacterium | reverse complement strand
CGATAAAGCCGCTCACGTCAATGAGCGCCACGCGGTTCGGCTCGAGCCGCCGGGGCGATTCACGCACCGTCACGGTGCGCATCTCACCCACCAGCAGGGGGCGGAGGGTGATGCATCCGCCCGTGGTCAGCGCCAGCACACCCAGCACTACCGCCATTATCCATCGTTTCTCCATAGCCTATCCTCCCTGTGCTCTTTGGAATACCGGCCGTCAGACCTCTACAGTCACATTGCCGGAGAATTGTACACTGGCGCCGCGGCCCTGTCACTTGCGCATGGGGCGTTCCTGCTTCACCATGGCGCATGGCGCGACGTTAGCAGGAGACACTGATGAAGCAAGAGCTTACCCATCGAGAGCGAGTTTCGCTGGCCCTGGAACACCGCGAGACCGACCGCGTGCCCATCGCCATGGTGTGTTCGGGCATCAACGCGCCGGCGCGCGCAGATCTGGAAGACTACCTGGCGCGCGAGCGCGCTATCACGGTGGCGGAATACCTCAGGCCCCTGGTAGACATCCGCACCGTAGGACCTGCGTACGTCGGCCCGCCCCTGCCGGACCGCACCGACTGGTGGGGTGTGCGCCGGAAGCCCGTCAGCTACGGCAGCGGCGCATACGATGAGATAGACTTCTACCCGCTGGCCGAAGCCGAGAGCCCGGACGAGGTGGCGCGCCACCCCTGGCCGAGCACGGACTGGTTCGACTATTCGGTGCTGCCCGAGCGCATCGCCGCCGCCCGTGCCGAGGCGGACTACTGCCTGATGGCGCAGAACGGCAACATCTTCGAGTCCTCCTGGTACATGCGCGGGTTCGAGCAGATGTTGCTTGACCTTGCTCTCAACCCCGAACTGGCCCACGGCATCATGGAGCGCGTCTGCGGATTCTACGTCGAACACTTCCGCCGCGTGCTGGAGGCGGCGGACGGGGGAATCGACCTGGTGTTCACGGCGGACGACATCGCCGGCCAGCAGGGGCTCCTCATGTCGCTGTCCATGTGGGAGGAGCACATCAAGCCCTATCACGTCCGACTGAACCGGGAGCTCCACGAGTTTGGCGTGCGGGTGATCTACCATTCCGACGGGGCGGTGTTGGAGGCCGTGCCGGGGCTTATCGACATGGGCGTGGACGTGCTGCAGGCGTTGCAGTTCGATGCGGCGGGCATGGACCCCGTGGCGCTCAAGGAGCAGTATGGGGACCGGCTGTGTTTCGAGGGCGGGGTGAGCGTTCAGCACACTCTGCCCCACGGGACGGCCCAGGACGTGCGGCACGAGGTGACCGAGCGCATCGACGTGCTGGGCAACGGAGGCGGCTACATCCTGGGACCTTCACACGCCATTCAGGCTGGCACCCCGCCGGAGAACGTTGTGGCCCTGTTCGACACCGCCGCCACGCACTACCCGCCGGGCGGCTGACCGGCAGGGGCGAACACGGAGGCACGGGGGGCACGGAGAAGGGCTACAGGAAGCATGCCGGTAGATAGGACGGGGGAGCGTTACCGGGTGGAGCGCCCGGGCAGGGACGAAGTCGACAGTGAGTGAACGTCGGCCGCAGCCGCTGCTTTCTGCCGCGATTCCCGCCGTTGCCGCTGGTTGTGACCGGTCTCGTCGTGTTGACGACAGGAGCTCAGAGGCGTTTCTGCAGGTCGCTGCCCACGCCGCGCACTATGGCGCGGAGTGTTTCCATGATACCTTCCCCAGTCTCGGCGCTGGCGGCGAAGTCCGGCACGCCGTAGCGGTTCAGGTCGCCCCGCAGTTCCCCGATGCCGACGGTCCGGGGCAGGTCGCGCTTATTGTACTGGACGATGTGCGGGACACCCCCCAGGTGCAGGCCGTAGTGTTCGAGGTTCTGCTCGAGTTCCTCCAGGGAGTCCAGGTTCGCCTCCCGCCGGCGCGGGTCGGAGTCGGCCACGAAGACGATCCCGTCGGTGTCCCGCAGCAGCAGTCGGCGGCTGTTGTTGGAGAAGGCCTGCCCCGGCCCGGCGCAGAGGTGGAATATGGTTTGAAAGCCGATGATTTTGCCGAAGCGCACCGGCAGGACGTCTACGTGGAGGGAGGGGTCGGACCTGGTGGGCAGTTGGGTAAGACGGCCCCTGTGCTCTGAGTCCAGGTGGTCGCGCACATAGCGCAGGTTGGCCGTCTTGCCGGAGCGGCCCGGCCCGTAGTAAACGACCTTGGAGTCAATACGCCTCTTTTTGACATCAATACTGGGCATGCGGACCCTCTCGCGGTTCCGGCCGCCACCGTCCGGCGCGTTCGCCGTCGGCGAAAAGACGCGTCCGCCCCGGCCGACGGCCCTGCCCTCACCTCGTCCCGGTTCAGTCCCGTTCCCGTTCGATCCGTTCCTGATAGCCGTCGGCGTCGTAGGCTTCCACGGGGTCGAGCGGCAGGTCCTGCTCCAGTCGGGCCTGCCACAGTATCGGCCGCACATCGGTCAGAAAGCCCTTCAGGAACTCCCGGTTGGCCGGGATGATCTTCTGCTCCTCCTGCAGTTCGCGCAGGCGCTCCCGGTTCAGCACCAGGGCCTTCGCCAGGGAGACCTGCAGGGAATCCACGCTGTGCAGCACTGCGCGGATGCGGTTCTCCAGAGAGGAGGCCTGGTCTATCATGTAGGCCCAGTTGCGCTCCGGGTCCTGTGCGCAGACGACGCCCCCCGCCACCAGTTCGCAGAAGATGGCGTACATCGAGATGTTCGGCTCGACGGCGTGGTCGTCGTCGGCGGCGTAGCGGGTGTTAAAGTGGAAGCCGCCCTTGCGGCCGGTGCCGATGAGCCGGGCCACGATCTGCGCCACGTTGACGCCGAAGGCGTGGTGGCCCATGTCCACCAGCACGCCGGCGTTGTCGCCCAGCATGTCCGCTATCTCGGTGGCCACCCCGGCATCGGAGATCACGGTGGAGTAGGTGCCGGGCTCGAACAGCTTGTACTCGACCATGTGCAGCACCCCGTCCAGCGCGGCTTCCGCAATCTCGCAGAACGCTTCCCGCAACAACTTCTCCTGCTGCCACAGGTCGCGCTGGCCGGGGTAGTTGGTGCCGTCGGGCAGCCAGTAGGTGACCAGGCCGTTCGAATGCTCTCGGGCGATTTCGCAGCAGACGATGCAGTGCTCAATCAACATGCGACGCACCTGCGGCAGGGGCGAGCTGAGGCTGCCGTAGTGCGTGCCGGTCAGGAAGAGTGTAGGGTTGACGGCGCCAAAGTCTATGCCGAGTTCGCGGGCGTAGTTCCGCGGTTCGGCGAACATGTCGGGCTCGACGGCGTCGAAAGCGACATCCTCGGGTTTGTCCCATCCGATATGGACGGCCACGCGGGGAGCGGCGCCGGTCAGTTCGTGGACCTTGGCGGCGTCACGGAGCTTGGCGCGGAAGTCGAGCGCCGGCCCCGGCGGCATGTAGTCGCCGAAGCGGCCACCTCCGAAACCGCCGAACACCCAGGAGGGCACCTCGACGGCGAAATCTTTGACCTTCTCCTTGACGATATCAATGTCAATGCCGGCCCCGGCGAGATCCTCGCCCAGGATGCCGTAGCGTTCTTTGACCTGCGCTTCGGTAAGACGGGACATGCGGTCACCTCCTGTTTCCGTCAGGGAACCACAGTTTACACCAAAGCGCCGGTGAAGCAAGAGGAGCGGGTCTCAGTTTGCACGCGCCGGACCCCGGGGCTAAGATATGGCTCGTGCTCGGGGGTGTGGAGGCTTCGATGGCAGAGAAAAACGCAGCGCAGTTGCAGAGCCTGCTCGACGATTACTGGGTGGGTCAACTGTTGGGCATCGGCGCCCGCAGCGAGGTGTACCAGATCAAGCGCAAGAGCGACGGTGAGGTCTTCGCCTGCAAGTTCATCCCCGTGCGGGGTGATGAGGATAAGAAGGTCATCCGCCACCTGGAGAACGAGTACAGGGTCCTGTGCGCCACACACCGGGACGGTGGAGAGGGCGCGCAGGTCATCGTGCGGCCGGTGGACTTTCGCAAGGTGCGCAGGCTCTTCTCCGTGCAGGCTGCCTATCTCATCGAGGAACGCGTCTACGGGCAGTCGTTGGCCGAGAAGCGCGACTACGAGCTTTTCGACATTCTCACCATCATCCGCAAGGTCTGCGTTGGGCTGGAGCACCTGCACAGCGCCGGCTACGTCCACGCCGATCTGAAACCCCACAACATTCTGGTGGCGGACGAGCTGACGGTGAAGCTCATAGATTTCGGCTTCGCCGCACCTGTGGGCACGAAACTGACCGCTGCCAAAGGGACTTTCGGGTACCTGGCTCCCGAGCAGGCGGGCGGCAAGGTGACCGAGCGGACGGATGTCTTCAACCTCGGCGGGGTGCTCTACTGGGTCCTGACCGGCCAGAACATCCCTTCGATCATGCCCGGCCAGCACGAGCGGGCGGGTTTCGTGCCGGATGCCCAGGTGCAGATTACGTCCCCGACGCAGCTCAATCAGGACGTGCCGGGCGAACTGTCCGACATGGTACTGAAGTGCCTTTCTTTCAAAGACATAGAGCGCCCGACCATGACGCAGTTCAAGCGCTACCTGCACGGGCTGCAGTTGCGGATGGAGTACGGGGCCGCATAGCCGCGTTCGTTGGGCGCCCCGGTGTTGTTGGGGTTTGGTGGAGGGGCCATGACCGACGATCCCCGGCGTTCAAACGAAGGGGGGAGGCGCCGCGGCCGATGGCGGAGGGCGGCGCGGTGGGCGCTCTTTGTCGCGCTCGTGCTGGTCATGGCGCCCTTCCTGTTCCTTCTTCTGCTTCCCTTTATCACGAACACGGCGCCTGTGCGCCGCATTGCAGAGGGCGCTGTTTCCGACGCGCTCAGCGGGGCCGAGGTCCGCATCGGCACGTTGCGGGTGGCCCCGCTGAGGAAGCGCCTGCTGGTGCTGGAGGACGTGACGCTTGCGCGCCCCGAACGGCCGGACGAACCGGTCCTCACTCTCCGGGCCGCAGAATGTTCCTGGAGGCCGTTGGAGCTGCGGCGGGGACTGCTCCATGTGACCCGGCTGACCGCGGACGGCGCGGAGCTGCGAACACACAGGGAGGATGGCGAGTGGGACCTCCTCTCGCTGCTGCCGCCACCGGTGGAACGGACCGAGCCCGGTCTTCCGCGACTGCCGATTCGACTTCAGATCGACCTGTTGTCCGTGACGGACGCGCGTGTTGAGGCGTTTGACCCGGACGGGTTACAGGTGAGTGTGGCTGACCTGCACCTCGAGGGGCACGCTGACCTGCGCGACCTGCTGGAAGGGGAGGGCTCCCTGAGGATGAGCACCGGCCTGGTGACGCTTGAGGCCGGAGCGGCTGCTCTGGAGTCGCAGGCTGGATCTCACGGGTTCGTGCGGCTGGCAAACAACGGGGGACGCGTCCAGGGGACGGTCGGGCTGGGCACCGCCGAGCTTGCGGGCCGCATCGGCCCCCTGGCGCGGGTTCAGCCGTTTCCCCTCGAGGTGGCCCTGGGCGGCGAGGCGGACCTGGCGGGCGGCGGCATTCACCGCCTGGACGGCTATGTGCGGGCCGGGCGCTTTCTGGACAATCGTCTCGCGCTCACGCCGGCCGGCGGTTCAGCGCGGGGGCTGGAGCTGGTCAATCGTTGCTTCCTCGACTTAGCGGCCCTCGGGGAGGTCCTGGAGGACGCGGGCGCTCTGCCGCTCGCTCCGGCGGGAACCGTATCGTTGACGACCCGCATCGCCGGGGCTCTGGACCTGGGGGAAGGACTGGCCGGTCCTCTGGACGTCAAGAACGAGCTGGAGGTCTCCGGCGTGGGCGATGCGGCTGGTTGGTCCGAGGGCGTTTTTGGCCTCATCCGCCAGGTTGTGCAGGTGTCCCTGGCGTCCACCCCGGCTGGCCTCGCACACCTGGAGGTGCTGGCGGGGGCTGCCTCGGTCGGCGGCGAGTTCGGCGGCGGAGTGTCGGCTCGCGCCGGTGGCCCCTTCGCCGCGTTGGGTCTGCAGGCGACGTTCCCTGTGACCTCGCGCATGGATGGAGACCTCTCTCTGTCCGCCGGGGCCCTGGAGGTGAAGTCACCCGAGTTCGGGGATGTGCGGCTACCGGTCGAGGTCGGGTTCGGCGTCCGCGCCGATAACTGGTATGAGCCAGGGCGCGGGGCGCTCCGGCTGGAGAAAGGACGCTTCAGACTGGGCGGGCTGCTGCCCGGCGGCTGGCTGGAGGGCCGGGCGGCCGCCGGGTTCTCAGACGTTGCAGCGCGGGGCGGGCTGGTCCTCGAAGCCGCGGAAGCGCTGGAACTGCTTGAAGGGCTGCCCGCTCCCGTTCGAGAGCGGTTACCTGCGGTCGCAGGGCGCGGGAGTCTGGGCGCGTCCTTCGGACTGGAGGTGGCGGCTTTCCCGTCGGGCGCGCGCTGCGCGGCGGTGCGCGTGGGCGGCGCCGCCGACCTGGGCGAACTCGGGCTGCGCGGGGATTCGCTACGGGTCGCGCTGGCCGAAGCGCGCGGTGTGGTGGGGGCCGATGTGCGATTGGCGGGGGCCTCGGTGCTGCACGACATCAAGATAGGGTTAGACGGTCGCCTGGCCGGGCTGGAGGGCCATCTGCTTGCCGCGGCGACCGGAGAGCCGACGGCATCGGTGGCGCTGGACCGGGCGGAAGTTGACCTGCGGGCCGGCGTGTCGGATCCGTCGGCTCACGGGGTAACGGCGAGGATGTCTGCGGCCCTGAAGGGCGCTCAGGCCGGGTTGCTGCGCCCGGACGGCTCTGTGCTGCAGCTGACGCCGTTGGACGCGCGGTTTGCGGGCGACGTTGAAACCCGGCCGCGGGCTGGGGACCTGATTCTCTCCGATGTGACGCTGCTGGTGCCCGGACAGCTTGAGGCCGAACTGTCCGCGCTGCACCTGACGGGGATGGGTGCGGAAGAAGTGGCGGTCCGGGGGCGGCTGGGTCTGACAGACCTGCAAGGCCTGGCGGGGCGGGCGGTGGCCGCGCTGCCTGAGGCCTTTCCGGAACGGATGCCGGAGCTGGCCGGCAGGGCGGAGGGGACGCTGGAGGTGCGCGGCAAACTTCCGGTCGTGGACGAGCTGCTCGCGGCGGCCGTGGGGGGGCGCCGGCTGGAGGTGGAGTGGCTGCCGCTGCGGGACTTCTACCGCGATAGGGCGCCGTTGGAGGGAGAGGCGCGGCTGGTGGTGTGCGATGTCGCGTTCCAGCGAGGCCCCGCCGAAGCGCACGGCTTAGCGGCGGAGGGCAATGTGCAGTTGCGCGCAGGTCGCGCGGCGGGCGCCCTCGAGCTGACGGTGCCGGCGGCCCATCTGCTCTCTTCGCCCGTGCCGCTGCGGGACCTCCGGGTGGATTCATCTTTCTCCCTGCGCGATTTCGACGTGCTGGAGGAGGCGCAGCTTCGCGTCCGCGGGCCGGGGGATGCCGCTGAGGTGGTGGTCGCGCTGTCGGCGGACGGACTCGGGATGCTGGAGGGGATGCCGACGCCGGCGGAAATCCTGCGGGGTCTGAGCCTGAAACTGCGCTCGACAGGGTCTGTCCGACCTGATGCCCTGGCGGGGCTGGACGCGGCAGGGGCGCTGGCGTGGAAGGCGGAAGGGCGCCTGGAGCCCGGGAACTACGTCGTGTTTCGCATCGAGCCCGACCTGCGGGGCGTTTCGGGTCTGTTCGGCGGCCTGATGAGCGTGACCGGTCTGGCCGGGCAGGCGGTCTTCGAGAAGCGGTGGGACATCGTGGAGGCCGGCCGCGAGGTGCCCTCCCTGAGCCGCGACCTGCTGGCCCCGACACCGTCCCTGCCGGGGGAGAGTCTGCGGGCCAGGCTGCGGGACTTTGCCACGGCAGTTGATGAGCTTCTCTCCAGGCCGCAGCAGCTTGTGCTTGAGTCGCTTTCGGTTGGTGACACCAGGTTGCTTGAATCGCTCAGGCTGGAGCTGACGGCGCGTGGGGCGGCGCTGAACGTGCCGCGCATCTTCCTGCGGCCGCTGGGCGGCAGGCTGGCGGGGCGGCTGTCGGTCGAGCCGGCCGAGGGAGGACGGGAGTTACGGCTGGGGGGCGAGTTCGACGGCGTGGACTTGCGCCTGCTGCTGCCGACGGACCTGCGCAGCTTCCGCGGGGACGCGACCCTGGCCGGCAACCTCAGCGCCTCGGCCCTGGTGGCCCCGGGAGTGACGGACGTTCGCAACCCGCTCAAAGAGATATCAGGCCGCGTGGAACTGACCCACATCGGGCCGGAGGCGCTCGACCGTCTGCTGCTGGCGCTTGACCCGACCGGCGAGCAGCCCGCTGTCGTGCGGGCGCGCGGCGCGCTTCGCCTCGGCAGTCCCCGGCGGGTGACAGCCAGGCTTGAACGAGGGTTCCTGTCGCTGACCATCGAACTGCGCGGCGTGGCCAGGGGCCTGATCAGCGAGTACACCATCCCGCGCTTCAACGTGGCCGACGCGTTCATCTCGCCGGCCGTGGCGGACATCTTCCGGAGGCTGGAGGTAACTCTGAGAGCGCTGGATGCCCTGGACGCCGACGCCATTGAAATCACCCCGGACGGGTCGGTGCGGTTCGTGCGGCGCGGCCAGGGCCACGTTGCGCAGGAAGGGCGACCGTGAGAGAATGGCAGCAGGCTTTGGGATGGGGAAGCTCCATGACGGGGCCACTGGTTCGACTCGGTTTGCCGGCACTGGCAGGATTCTGCGCGCTTCTGGCGACGGGCTGCGGTCCGGGCGGGCTCATCGGGACGGACATCCGCGTGCGTGGCGCCCAGCGGTCCCTGGAAGAACAGGTGCTGGGCGCCTATGACCACGTGGGCGAGGAGGTGTACCTGCTGGCAGGCGTGCGCGCCGTGGACCCCGTGACAGGAGAGCCCAGCCCCCCGCCTCCCATGACCGAGAGCGAGCGGCGGGCGCTGGCGGCGCGGCGGCGCATGGAGTTCAACCGCGACGACATCCGGCAGTTCCGCCGGGAGGGCCTTGTTGGCGAGCGGAACGATGGGTTGCTCGAGCTGTTCGCCCCCGGGATGGAGGAGCTGGCCCGGGATGACCCCGACCGGCACGAGCTGGTGGTGGCCGTGGTCGAGGAGGAGAATGCCGACCGCCTGGTCGTCATGGAACGCATAGTGCGGACCAACCCCGACCTGCGTGGCCAGGAGGGTATGGAGGCCGTGCGCCGGATACTCGCCTCCCGGTACCGGCGCGAAGCCGAGCCGGGCGCGATGGTGCAAGAGCCCGATGGCTCGTGGACCGTGAAGGAGGGCGGTTGAGATGCTCGCCCGGCGGAACGTGTGGGTTCTCGCGCTGGTAGCTCTGCTGTGGGCGGGCGGCTGTTCTGGTCCCGAGACGGCCCCGCTTCCGTCCGCCGCTGAACTGCTGCCCGGAGCCGGGGCCGACTGGCAGACGGCGGAGCGACTGACACGCAGCGCCGGCGTCGAATACCAGGCGGACTACCATCCAGCGACCGACCGGCTGTTGTTCGTCTCGGACCGCGATGGAGGCGCGGACCTCTACGCGCAGCGGAACCCCCGCGTGCCGCTGGAGCCGGCGCAGCCGGTGGCCTTCCACAGCGCCCGCGACCTCTGGCCGCGGCTCTCCCCGGACGGCCGGAGCGTCGTCTTTGTCTCCACGCGCGCAAACAGCCGCGGCGACCTTTGGCGTTACGAACGGGGTGGCCTGCTGAGGGGAAGCCGGATGCGCCGGCTGACCGACGCGGAGACCGCGGACGACCAGCCCGCATGGCACCCCGACGGACGGCGTATCCTCCACGCCTCCAGCCAGGAGCCGGAAGGCGGATACGAACTGTGGATGCTGAGCCCTGAGGGCGTGCGGGAGCGACTTACGGAAGGCGGAGGGCAGATGCCCGACGTGAGCCCCGACCGGCGCTACGTCGTGTTCGTCAGCAAGCGGGGGGGCGGCAAGCCCGGCCTGTGGGTGCTTCGGCTGGAGGACCGCGGGCTCGCGCAACTGACCAGCGGGCCCGAACTCGATCTCTACCCCTGCTGGAACGCGGACGGAACGGGCGTCTTTTTCGTGCGGTCGGCCTTCGACACCACGGGCGACGGACGCCTGGACCTGGACGATGCGACATCCATCTTCTCAGTCCGGTTTGACGAGCGGCTGTTCTCCAGCGAGGCTGCACCGCCGCGGGCGCGGCAACTGACGTCGTTCGGCACTTCTGAGAGCTTTCCGCGACCCTTCGGCGACGGGTTTCTGTTCACGCGCGCGGCCCCTGGGGCCGGTGCCGACATCTACGCCCTCGGGCCTACCGGCGAGATGCCGGACCTGAGAGAGCCTGCCGCGTTCCTTCGGTTCGCCCGCCGGGCTGACGCTGAGGAAGAGGACGTCTACCGCCGCCACCTGGCCTGGCAGAACGCCGTCTGGGCCGCGCAGGCGCTCCCGGGGGCGTCGGCGCAGCAGGCCGCTGAGGCCCGGCTGGGTCTTGGGCGCGTGTACCGCCAAATGGGGTTGGCCGAGCGCGCGCGAGCGGAGTTCGCTGCGGTGGAGGCGCCGCATCCATCGGCCTGCGTCCCCGTGGGTGAGGCCCGGCTTGAACTGCTGGCTCTGGAGGTGGCGCTGAAGCCGGGCGACGCGGAAGCGCTCACCAGGGTCGTGGAAGTGGCCCTCGCTTTGGAGCGGGAGTATCGGGAGCGGGCCTCTCTGGCGTCCGGGGCCCTTGCGAGCGGCCTTCGGGGCGTGGCGGCCTCTGCACTCCTGAAGGCAGGCCGGGCCGAACTGGCCCGCAGACGTCACGCCGCGGCCCTCGTGCTGTTCGAGACGGTTTTGTCGCGCTATCCGCGCGAGGGCGCGGTCTGCGCTGAAGCGTTGCTGGGAGCGGCCGAGGTTTACGGCGTCATCGGCGAGCCGGACGCCCTGCTGAATGCCTACCTGGCCGTGCTGGAGCGTTATCCCGAGCAGGAGGCTGCCGCCGCGCGGGCGGCGCAGCGGGCGGTGGACGTGGTGGTGCGACCGGAGGCGGGCTTCGAGGAGAGCCTCTCCGGCCTGCGTCGGCTCGTGGAGGAATACCGCGAAGTGCGCGTGCTCCCGGCGCTGGCGCAGAACGCCATTGGCGATCTGTTCCACGCCCGGGGCGAGCATCTGGCGGCCGCCGAGCAGTACCGTCGGACGATTGAGGAGTTCCCCGATGAGACCGAGCAGGCGGCCGCCGCGTACCTGGCCCTCGCACACATCCGCCTGGAGCGGCAGGAGTACGACGGGGCCGTGGACACGCTGCGCGAGATGCAGGAGCGGCACGGGCGGGCCGGCAGGGACCTTGCCGGGCGGGCGCGGCGCGGGCTAATTCGTTCTCTGCTGCTGAAGGCGGAGCGTGAGAAGGCCCTCGGGGACTTCGGGCTTGCCGCTGACACCTACCTGACGCTGTTAGCGATGGAGCCCGACTCGGCGGCCGCTCACCGGGGTCTTGCGGAGGCCTATGCCCGCCTGGGCCGCACCGAGGAGGCCATCCTGCGCTATCGCGAGCAGGTGCGCGCGAGCCCCGCTGACCACCAGGCCCATTACGCGCTGGCGCTGGCCTACAGCTACTTCGGGCCGGACGACTGGGTGGGTCACCGGGGCCGAACCCGACAACGGGTCGGCATAGACCGCCGGGCCCTTGAACTGGTGGACCGCGCCATCACTCTGGAGCCCGACGTGGCATACTACCACCAGTTGCGGGGCTTCCTGCTGCAGCGCCTGACCCTGGCCACGGACGATACCGAGACGAAACTGCGGGCACTGGACGCCTACCTGGCCGCCCTCGGTCTGGCCGACCGCGAACTGGACCCGGCCAACTACGCCAACCTGCTTCTCAACGTGGGGGAGGGCTACACGCTCATCGAACGGCCGGCGGCGGCTTTCGCCTACTACCGCCGGGCGGTGCGGGCCGGCTTCCCGCTGACGGGGGAGAGGGCCTTCGCGGCGGTGCGCAACATGAGCCGCAGCGCCAAGGCGGCCGGGCAGTATGCCACGGCGGCGCGCCTGCTGCGGCAGTTGCTGGACCAGATGCCGTCCCCCGCCGGAGACGTGGGAGCCATGCGCCGCCAGGCCGAGGTGCTTGACAGGCTGGCCCTCGCGCTTAACCTGGACGCCGACTATCCTGCGGCGGTCGAGACGTACCGCCTCTACGCAGAAGCCGTGGGCGAACTCATCGAGGCCGACCCCGCAGCGGCGCCCGGTTACAGGCGCAACCTGTTGCGCGGCTACCGCAACCAGGCCGTAAACCTCTACCTTGCCGCTGCGGCGGGTCAGGGCGCTGAGGAAGCCCTTGAGGAGGCGTTCAGGTTGCTCCGGGCGGCCGTGCAGCGACTCGAAGCGGTGGGCGTGGTGGAGCCGGAGCGCGGCCGCACGGCGGGCCTGATCACCATCGAGGTCGAGGTGGGCGTCCGCGGGGGCGAGCCGGCCGCGGAATTCGACGCGGCCGCCGAGGGACGGTTACTCTACACCTACATGGGCCGCATCAGCGCCGCCGCCGGGGATTACCGCCAGGCCGTGGACTACCTGGAGCGGAAACTGGAGCTCTACCCGGAACTGCCGCGCGGCACCGAGCGCACGGACCTGCTGACCGAGCAGGCCGTGGTCTGGAGCCAGGTGGGCGGCTACCTCGTCGCCGCGCATGACATGTCAGGAGCGCAGGCCGCCTACCGTCGCGCCGCCGACCTGGAAGCCCGCGCCGGAAACCTGGAGGGAGAGGCCGCCGCGACCGTCGCTTTCGGGCGTGTGGTTCTGACGGCGCCTGGGCGCCTGCCGCCGCCGCAGCGGGCCGACCTGATCGCCCGCCACCGCCGGTTGCTGGAGGCGCTGAGGCGGGCCGACTCCGCCCACCTGCTGGAGGCCGAGGCGGCCCTCAGGACGAATCTTGCCGCCTTGCTGGACCTCGGCGATACTGCGTCGGAGGAGACGGGATGAAACGCGCTATCGTCTGCATTCTCTCAGCCGTTGTTTTGCTGGCCCTGCTTGCCCCGATGGCGGGCTGCGGTCCGCTGATCGGCGTGAGGGCAACCATCCATACCGACGAACTGACGCGCCTGGAGCGGGAAGTGCTGGGCCAGCGGACCGGCGTGGCGCCGCGGGCCGTGTTGATGCCGCTGGAGCCGCCGGGACCGCCGATGGATGTCGAAGAACTCGCTGCCCTCGAGGCGGAGTATGCGGACCTGGAGGAACGCCTGGCCGAGCTCACCCCGAAGAGCCCGGCGCTTCGGGCATGGGAGACCATATCACTGCACAACAGGGGCATTATCCGGTGGCGGCTTGGCGAGGAGGATGAGGCTGTCCGGCTGCTGGAGCGCGCCGAAAGGCACGCCCAGCACTACTGGCTCTGGCCCCTGCACTGGCAGGTGGAGTTCACCCGTGCGCGCGCCGTGCCGCACCAGAGGGAGGAGTCCCTCGCGGCCGCCGCCCGCGTGGCACTGGAGCACCCGCCGCTGACGCCGTTCGACCATGAACTGGAGGATCCCGCCCGCCTGGACGCGCTTTACGGCGCGCTGATCGGGGACCATCTGGCCGGAGAGCCGGAGCGGGCGTTGCGCTACGCGCTGGAGTGGGAGGCGGCCGTGCTGGCGCGTGCCGTGCCACCGGGGCGGCTCGCCTTCCCCGAGGGCGAGATGGGGCGGCATGTGGCCGCCCTGACCGAAGCCCGGCGCCGGCTGGCGCAGGAGCGCGCGATGCGCTGCATCCTGGAGGTCGAGGAGGCGGTCGGGCCGGTGGACGCGAGTTCGGCGTGGAGGCGGCTGGTTGAGCTGCGGGAGGACGTGCGCGTGATGTCCGCAGTGGGCGGGCTGCTGGTGCCGGACCCGGCCGACGTGCTGGACCTGCGAGAAGGGTTGCGCGGCGGCAGCCTGATGCTCATGTTCGCCCCTCTGGGGGGGCGGGCGGTGGCGGGGTTCGCGCTGGGCCCGGACGCGTTCGCGGCGCGCCGGCTCGCGCTTCCAGCCCGGGCGGAGGAACTGGCCGGCCAGCCCGAGCAGGCCGCGCGGGCGCTGCTGGAGCCGTTTACCGGCGAGATCGAGGCGGCCGAA
Source organism: Candidatus Brocadiaceae bacterium (assembly GCA_003551305.1). GTDB lineage: Bacteria > Planctomycetota > Brocadiia > SM23-32 > SM23-32 > B1Sed10-231. The sequence goes on along the minus strand of PUMJ01000047.1, from coordinate 12,648 downwards.
CGCATCTATCTCGCCCCGACGGCCGCCTTATCCGGGCTTCCCTGGCTGCGGCTGCCGGTCGGCGGGGTGCCGCTGGGCCGAAAGCTGCCGGTGGTCTTCCTGGGCGGAGCGTCTGACTGGCTGCATGCCTTCGAGCAGAGGCGCTACGGCCGGCAGGCCGTCCTCATATTCGCGGGCGGCGAGGGGCAGGGCGGGCCGCTGGCCGCCGCGATGGCTGACTCTCCCGGCGTCAGGGGGCTGGACCTGCGAGAGAAGACCAGGCGGGACCTATCCGATGCGATGGAGTTTGCGGACATCGTCTGGCTGGGCAACCCGGTGGGGCTGTCCCCCGGGGCGCCGGGCGATGCCTACCTGGAGTTCCCCGGGGCGCCGGGGCGCCTGGCGGGGGTCGCCCCGGGTCGGCTCTCCACTTATAGCACACGGGCCGGCGTGGTGGCCGTGGCCGGGTTGCCGGAGGGCTCGTTCGACGCCGACCGCTTCCTGGCGCTCAGGGTGCTGACACGATGCCTGCTGGCCGCTGGCGCGCCGACGGTCGCTTACGGCGCCGGCGGCACAGACGAGGTCAGGTTCTGGCGGCCCTTCCTCGAAGCACTGCGCGAAGGGGCCGCCTTCGAGGCTTTCTTCTCCGCGCTGGACTACGGTGCGGCGAGCGGGGCCGAGTTCCGCCTGTACGGCTTCGCGGGATTGAGTGAAAAGGACTACACGGAATTCAGCCGGCTGGATTTTAACGACACCCTGCGGGCGGCTAACGCGCACTTCGACGCCGGGCGCTTCGAGGCGGCCGCCGCCGAGTTCCTGAACCTCTGGCACATGGCGAGGGCGCTCACGTTCGCATCCGAGGCTGAGAAGGCCCTCATCCTGGCCAATATCCAGGGATTCCTGGTCGAATGCTGGCACTCCCTGCGGCAGTACGACCTCGCGGCCCGGCACCAGCGCCTCCGCATCGAGTGGCTCGATGAGTCCGGGCTGGCGACGCGCGCCGACATGGCCCGGGAGCACCAGTCGCTGGGCGCCCTGTTGACGATGGCGGAGCGGTTCGAACCGGGCGCGGCCGCCTATGAGCGGTCCCTTGCGCTGCTGGGCGAGGACGGCGAGCCGGAGGAGATAGCCCATCTGCTGGGCGAGCAGGGCAAGGCGCTGGACCGCGCGGCGGACTATGAGGGGGCCCTGCGCGTCTTCCGAGAGGCGCTGGCCATCCACGAGCGGCTGGAACAGCCCGCCGGCGTTGCGCTTGAGCATCAGCGCATGGGGGCCGTGCAACTGAGGAGGCTGAACGACCCCCTGGATGCCGAACGGCACTTCGCGCGGGCGCGCGACGCCTACGAGCAGGCCGGCGACGCCGCAGGGGTGCTGGAGTCCCTGATGGACATCGGCCTGTGCCGGCGTCACATGGGCGATTTCGACGGGGCCATCGAACTTTTCGAGCAGTCCGGCCGGGAGGCGGAGGAGGCCGGGCTCTCTGCGACGCTCGCGCGGGCGCTGGCCGAACGGGGCAACACGCGCTGGTTGCGCGGCGAATACCACGAGGCGCTCGAACTGGTGGCGCAGTCCAACCGGCTGGCCCGCGAGCGCGACCTTCCCTTCCAGCTCAACATCAATTACCAGCTTCTGGGGCTCATCTACTGGGAGCTGAACCAGTTCCCCCGCGCGCACGCGTCCCTGGACGTGGCTGTCGAACATGCGCGCCGCGCCGAGATGCCGTTGGAGGTGGCCAGCGCGTTCAACAACCGGGGCATCATTCACCGCCGCCAGGGCGAGTACGAGGAGGCGCTCGAATGGTTCGGCAGGGCCCTGGAGATTGACACGCGGCTGGGCTCCCTGTGGGGGCAGGGCTACGATCACCGCAACATCGGGATGACCCTCCACCGGATGGGGCGCGAGGAGGAGGCGTCCGAGCACCTGGAGAGCGCGGTGGCCCTGACGCGCCGCATCGGGGACCGTGTGAACCTGGCCCGTTCCCTGCTTGCGCTGGGCGACCTGCGGCTTGACCAGGAGCGCCCCGATGAGGCCGAGCAACTGCTGCAGGAGGCGCTCGCCGAGGCGCGCGACATGTACCTGCCGGAGGTGGAATGGCGCGTCCTGCGGGGGCTGGGGCGGCTCAGGCAGCGGCGCGGCGACCACCAGGGGGCCTGGCAGTCCCTGCGCGATGGGATAGAGGTGGTCGAGACGATGGGCGCCGGCTTGAGGATCGAGGAGTTCCGAAGCGGCTACCTCGTCAACAAGATGGCCCTCTACGAGGACGCCGTGGCCCTGCTGCTGGAGATGGGCCGGCCCGAAGATGCGTTCCACTACGCGGAGCGCTCCCGCGCCCGCCGGTTCATGGACGTGCTGGAAAGGCGCGACATAGAGCTGCGGACCGACGAAGAGAGGAACCTCTTGAGGCGGCACAGAGAACTGGCCCACCGCATGAGAGCCCTGCGCGAGGTCATGGCGCGACGGCCGGACGGCGACGAGCGAGACGAACTGGCCGCCGAGCTCGACCGGCTGAGACGGGCCTACGCCGACGTGCTCTTGGAGGTGCAGGTCTCGCACCCCGGGTTGGGCGGGTTCGTGGCTATAGAGGCCGTGACGGCCCATGAGCTGAGGGACATCGTGCCTGACGACCTCACAATGCTGGTCTACTATGTGCTGAAGGACGGGGTCGTGATCTGGGTGTGGGACGGCCGGGAACTCAGCGCCCGCCGGGTGGCCATCGAGCGGGAAGAGCTGGAGGACCTCGTCCGGCGCTATCGCGTGATGGTGCAGAACCGCGAGTTGCTCTCCGAGGTCCGGCGGGAGTCGCGGGCACTCCATCGTCTGCTCATCGAGCCTGTGGAGGACTTGCTGGACGGAGCGGGCCTCCTCTGCATCGCCCCGCACCGGACACTGCACTACCTCTCGTTTGCCTCGCTCTACGACGGGCGGGCCTTCCTGGTGGAACGCCTGCCGCTGGTCTATACCCCCTCGGCCAGCGTGCTGGGGCGGACCCTGGCCGACGAGCCTCCGGCCGAACGGGCACGCCTGCGCGTGCTGGCCGTGGGCAACCCTGACGTGGGCGACCCGGCCTACGAACTCCCCTTCACCGAGCGGGAGGTGGTCAGCATCGGGCGGACGTTCCGGGACGTTAGGGGGCTGCTCGGCGCGGATGCCACCGAGGACCGGGTGCGTTCGGAGATCGGCGGCCACGACGTCGTGCACATCGGCGCGCATGCGACCCTGGACTCGGGCAACCCCCTCCTCAGCAGCCTCGTGCTCGCCCCGGGGGAACAGGACGGCTTCCTGCGGCTTTACGAGGTGACGGGGCTTGAACTGAACGCTCAGCTTGTGGCGCTGAGCGCGTGCCAGACCGGCGTGGGGCGGCTGGAGGCCGGCGACGAGCTCATCAGCCTGAGCCGCGCCTTCTCCTACGCCGGAGCGCGGGCCATTCTGAGCACCCTCTGGCGTGTGGACGATGTCTCCACGGCGCTTGTCTCGAAGCACTTCTATCGGCATTACGTGGGCCGGAGCGCAGCCGAGAGCCTGCGGGCCGCGCAGTTGCAGGTGATGGGTGATGGACGGCACCATCACCCGAGCTACTGGGCCGGAGTGGTGCTGAGCGGCGACTACCGGTGAGTTTTGACAGGTCAGGGCGGCTCTGGTATTCTGGTAAGTGCCTTATTGCACTCTCTGAGGGGAGAATCAACTCCGGTCAGGAGACGTCATGAGCGTTGTCGGCCAGTCCGCCCGCCGGTTCCGCCTGCTCATCGTGGAGGCCGACCGCCACAACCTTGACGATCTGCGCCAGGCGTTCATGCAGGAGGGCCATGAGTGCGAGGTCGCCCTCGAGCTGGACACGGCGCTGGACATTCTGGACGTGCGCCGCATGCACATCGCCGTGGTGAACACTGACCTGCCCGCGCAGGAGGACGAGGAACTCGTCGACATGCTGAAGGAGCGGGCGCCGAAGCTGCGCCTTGTGCTTTACAACGGCACTACCGAGCGGGCCCGGCAGCGCCGCCTCCGTCGCAGGGGTGCCGACGCCTACCTGAGCGAGAAAAGCGACATTCCCGCTGTCATCCGTGCCGTCGAACGGGTCATCGAAACGAAGATGTGAGGCCGCCGCCATCGGTTCTCGAGGCCCCTGTTATGCCCCGCGCCCGGGTCTGCGCTCACTGTGGCGGTTCCGGCCAACTGCAGCCGGGTTGAACGAGCGGGTGGGGATTCTGGGGGCTGGCGCGCAGGGTTGCAGACGCTGCGGCCCGCCGTAGCGGATCTCAGCATGGCAGTGTTGCGTCCTCCTTGCGCTCGTGCGCAAGCCGGACCTCGAAGACCGCTACTTCCGCCGGGCAACGGAACCTGACCGGACCGGGACCGATGCCGCCGAAGCCGCGGTTCACGTAGACGTGCCCCCATTCCATCGGGTAGAGCCCGTCCAGGAAGCCCCCGCAGCATCCGGGAAGCATCAGGCGCCAGAGGAGCGGCACCCGGGCCTGCCCCCCGTGCGTGTGACCGCTGAGCACCAGGTCCACGCCATCTCGGGGGGCGATGAAACGTGCGGCGAGCGGCGCATGGGCGAGCAGGATGTTGTAATCGGCCGGCGGGCCCGCCAGCGCGTCATCGAAGTTGGGCCATCCCCGGCCCGGGTCATCCAGGCCCATAACCCTCACCGTGCCGCCCCCCGGGGCAAGTGTCCGGGCTTCGTTGACCAGCAGCCGGGCTCCCCAACCGGCGAACATTCGCCGCAGCACGGCCGGGCGTGGGGCGAAGGACAACTCCCAGTTGCCCCGGCAGGCGAAAATCCCGTGGCGCGCCTGCATCTTTGCGAGCAGCGCCTCAAGGGTCTTCCAGCTCTCGGGTCGGCGGGTTATCAGGTCGCCGGTCAGGAAGACGAAGTCCGGTTCGCAGCAGTTCACCGCCTCAACCAGGCGCTCGTGGCGGGGCCGCCATGCGGGCAGGTGCAGGTCGCTCAGGTGAACGAACCTGAAAAATGGCTCCCCGCCGGCGTTCGCATCGGGCGGCAGGGCGATGTGTTCGGTCTGGAAGTCGCCGAAGAGCGGCATCACCTGGCTCCGTCTGGGGCGCGTGCACCGGTCGAAACAGAGCGGCGATTATACGCCATGGGCGTGGTGCATTACAGTTGACGGTGCTTCTGCAGACGGCGCGTTTTTCCTTCGGTTTTCTGGGGGTTGGTCTCCGGCTCAGAACGGCCACACCGGTGCGTGCGGGCAGGCTCCCGTCTGGTAGCTTGCCAGCGCGTTGACTTGGCGCAGGTCACGTTCATATAATCGGCGCTTGCACAGCTTGAGCAGACCCGGAGGTGGAAAATGGCCCGGCCGACAGTCGCCCGCATTGACCTCGACGCCCTGGCCCACAACGTGCGGGCGATTCGCTCGCTGGTCGGCGACCGAACGATTTGTGCGGCTGTGAAAGCCGACGCCTACGGTCACGGGGCGACGGTGGTGAGCCACGTTCTGAGCCGGTCGGGTGTGGACATGTTCGGCGTGGCGATGACCGAAGAGGCTGTGGACCTGCGCCGGGCGGGGGTGGGCAAGCCCATCATACTGCTGAGTTCGGTGCCGCCGGAAGACGTCCCGATGCTCTTTGAACACGACGTGACCGCCTGCATAGCCGAAGAGAGCTTCGCCCATGTGCTGGCCCGGGCGGCTCGACAGGCCGGCCGGCCGGCCCGGGCGCACGTAAATGTGGACACCGGCATGCACAGGGTGGGACTGGACTGGCAGGAGGCTGCCCGCGCCATCGTGAGGATATCGCGTTTGCGGGGGATTGAGCTGACCGGCATCTTCAGCCATTTCGCCTGCGCCGATGCCGACGATCTTTCTTTCTCTCGTGAGCAGGTCAGGCGGCTTAAGTGTGTGCTGGCGCACCTGCGCCGGGCGGGCATGCGGCTTCCGCCTGTGCACATGGCCAACAGCAGCGGTGTGCTGCGCCTGCCGGAGGCGTATTTCGACGGTGTGCGGCCCGGCCTCATCCTCTATGGGCTATACTCGAGGGCGGAGTGGGGCGAGCGCGTCCGGCTGAAGCCCGTTCTTTCGATGCGCACGCGCATCGCCCACCTGCAGAGGCTGCCGGAGGGCGAGAAGGTCGGCTACGGGCACACGTTCACCACCTGGCGCGAGTCGGTCCTGGCCACAATTCCCCTGGGCTATCACGACGGGTTTCTGCGGCAGTTCTCGAACCTCGGGGAGGTGCTGGTGCGGGGGCGCCGTGCCGCGGTGGTCGGACGCATCTGCATGGACCAGACGCTGATTGACGTGACCGATATTCCCGACGTACGGATCGGAGACGAGGTCGTCGTTTACGGCAGGCAGGGAGACGCCACGATCAGCGTCGAGGAGATGGCCGCCCGCGTGGAGCGCATCCCTTACGAGCTAACCTGCTCGGTCGGTCCCCGCGTGCGGCGAGAGTTTGTCCGGGGCGGGGCGGTTGTGGTAGAAACTCCTTTCCGGTCCATGATGCCGACCGGCTCGCTGCAGAAGGACTTCCTGGGGATCACCGCGCCGGATGAAGAACCTGATACAGGATCTTGTCAACAGGGAGCCGCCTGACCCCGCCTCTTTCGGCTCTGACGGCCCTGCCTTCCTGGCCCGTCTCCAGGGTTACGAGCGCAACAGCCGGCCCCTGCTGGAAGTCGTCCGCTGTGCACTCGATACCCTGCTGGAACACCCGCCGCCCGCCGCTCAGGGGCAGGACGCCACGGCGCGGCCGTGGTGGTCGCCGGTCCCGGCCGTCTACGTGGCCGCCCTGATGCGGCACGCGGCTTTGCCGGACCTGGCCGAGCCCGGTGGCGGTCTGCCTCCTCACGCGGCGCAGAGTGCGTCCGTGGCGCGCGAACTGCTTCGCGACGCCTGCTGCCCGTTTGCGGTGCGCGAGCATGCGGTGGCCCTTATACGCAACGTCCGGAAGGTGGACTCGCTCGTCCGTTCGGGCGCCCTGGCGGAGACCTTCATGGAGTTTGCGTGTGCGCTGGACCTGCGCGCTCTCTACCACCTGGGGCTGGCCGAGGCGCGGGCAGCCGAGGACGCAGATGCCGAGGGCCGGGCGGAGGCCTTTCGGAAGCACCTGGAGCAACTGGGCGTCTTTGAAGGCCCGCCCCCGCCCCCCTTGAGCCCCCGTCAGGTGGAAGAACTCGGCTATGAGAAGCCGCCGGAGCAGCACAGAGCCCGAAATGCGCTGCGCTACTTCCGCCTGGTGGCACGCATGGCCGAGCCGGAATGGTACCGCGAGCGCCTGAAGCAGGAGAAGGACCGTCCCACTGGCCGCCTGCACCTGTTGGTCGGCCCTGCCGGCTCGGGCAAGTCCACATGGGCTTACGAGAATCTCGGGGACAGCGTCATCGTCTCCTCCGACAGGATGCGCCGTGAGCTGACCGGCGACCCGGCCGACCAGAGCCAGAACTACCTGGTCTTCCAGCGCTGCGTGGACCGCATCCGGGAAGAACTGCATCGCGGGCGGGAGGTCACCTTCGACGCCACCAACTACTCGGAAAAACTGCGCACCATGCCGCTGCAGGCCGGGCGCTGGTCAGGCGCCGAGATATGCACCTACCTGATGGACGTCAGCCTGCGGGAGTCCCTGCAGCGCAACGAGACGCGGCAGAGGCGCGTCCCGGAGCACGTCATCCGGCGCCACTACCGCCGGCTCGAACTGCCCGCGCTCTACGAAGCCGACCGGCACTTCGTGGTCGGGCCGGACGGCTCGGCGACGCAGTACTGGCCGTCGGCGCCCGACTGAAGCGCCCAACGGCCGCCGGGCGCCAGCCCGCGGAAGGGCAGAAGGGGCACAAAGAACCGGCCGGTGCGCATCTGCGTGGCGCAGTTGCGCACCGGCCGGTGTGCTGTTAGCCGGTGATTGTCACCAGGGCCAGATGAAGTTATGCACCAGCGGGATGACCGGAGCGAACACCAGCGACACCACCGCCATCAGCTTGATGAGGATGTTCATCGAAGGGCCGGAGGTGTCCTTGAAGGGGTCGCCCACGGTGTCGCCGACGATGGCGGCCTTGTGGGGCTCGGAGCCCTTGCCGCCCAGGTTGCCCTCCTCGATCCACTTCTTGGCGTTGTCCCACGCGCCGCCGCCGTTGGACATGAAAATGCCCAGCAGGACACCCGTGGCCGTGGCGCCGGCCAGGAAGCCGCCCAGCGCCGCCGGGCCGATCAGGAATCCCACGACGAGCGGTGCCGTGACGGCCAGCACGCCCGGCAGTATCATCTCGCGCAGGGCGCTGCGGGTCACGATGTCGATGCACTTGCTCACCTCGGGCTCGGCCTCGCCTTCGAGCAGGCCCGTTATCTCGCGGAACTGTCGGCGAATCTCCTCGACCATCTGGCCGGCGGCCCGGCCGACGGCCTCCATGGTGAGCGCGGCGATCACGAACGGCATCGTCGAGCCCAGCAACAGCCCGATAACCACGGGGGCCGCCAGCAAGTCCAGCTCGAGGTCGCCCACCGTGCTGCTGTAGGCGCTGAACAGCGCCAGCGCCGTCAGGGCCGCCGAGCCGAGCGCGAACCCTTTGCCTATGGCGGCCGTCGTGTTACCCAGGGAGTCGAGTTCGTCGGTGATCTCCCGGATCTCGGGGCCCGCCTCGCTCATCTCGGCGATGCCGCCTGCGTTGTCGGCGATAGGCCCGTAGGAGTCCGTTGACATGACGATGCCGATGGTGCCCAGCATGGCGACCGCCGCCATGGCGATGCCGTACAGGTTGGCCGCCCAGTAGCCGATGCCGATGGCCACGGCGATGGTCACCAGGGGAGGCGCGGTGCTCTTGAACCCCACCGCCAGCCCCGTGATGATCAGGGGGGCGACACCCTGCTCACTCGATTTCGCGATCTTGCGGATGGGGGCTCCGGACGTGAAGTATTCGCTCTCCAGCCCGATGAGGGCGCCGCAGATCATGCCCGCCAGAATGGCCCAGAAGACGCTGAAAGCCCCCAGAATCATGTTCGTGGCTATGGCGGACCCTATCAGGAACAGTGCCCCGGCCACGTAGGTTGAGTTGCGCAGGGCCGCTGCCGGCTTGCTGCGCTTCAGGATGCTCATCGAGAAGACGCCCACCAGCGATGCCACCAGGCCGACGGCAATCACAACCAGCGGCAGGGCGATGAGCCGCAACTGCTGCCCGGCCTGGTTCTGCGTCGTCTTCACGAGGGCCATAACGGCCGGGATGCCCGCCACCGCGATGGCCATGGCAGAGATGACCGATCCGACGTAAGACTCGAACAGGTCCGCGCCCATGCCGGCGGTGTCGCCGACGTTGTCACCGACGTTGTCGGCGATGACGCCCGGGTTGCGGGGGTCGTCCTCGGGGATGCCGGCCTCGACCTTGCCCACCAGGTCGGCCCCCACGTCGGCACTCTTGGTGTAGATGCCGCCGCCGACGCGCGCGAACAGCGCGATGCTGGAGGCGCCCATGGCGAAGCCGCTCAGCACGGCGGGGGCGCTGGCCGGGTTGGCCCTGAGGGCCAGGAACCAGAAGCCGAGCCCGACGACGCCGAGGCTGGCCACGGCCACGCCCATCACCGAACCGCCTTTGAAGGCGATCTCGAGCGCCAGGGGCGTTCCCCCCTCGATGGCGCCCTGGCAGGCCCGCGTGCCTGCGCGCGTGGCCGCCTTCATCCCGAGCCAGCCGGCCCCCATCGAGCAGAGAGCGCCCGTCAGGTATGCCAGCCCGACGTGCCACCCGGGGTACTGCTCGGTGCCCAGAAACAGGCTGAGGGCGACGAACACGATGAGCATGAAGATGGCGATGATGCTGTACTCGCGTCTGAGAAACACCATCGCGCCGCTGTGGACCTTCTCCGAGATGCCCTGCATCACCTCGTTGCCGGGTGAATGCTTCAGCACGGCGAAGTAGGTCGCCACGGCGACGATCATCCCGAACACACCTATCCACGGCACAACATGCATGATCCAGTCAGACATTCCGACAGCTCCTCTGGGGCAACTATGGTTGGTGCGGCCCACGATTGACGCGAAAAAGGGCGGTCTTCATCAAAAAAGCCCGGTTCAGGCTCCGGCGGTCCTCGACGGGCGGGCGCGGTGGCGTTCAGGGCGCCAACGGTAGCGCAGTTTCTCAGTTCCAGGGGCCTTACTGCCGCCTTGTCCCTGACCACCGAGCGTCCGTAAGCAACCGAGCCAAGTATGCTAAGTGTAAACGTGCGGTAGTGTCAAATACCACAGTTACTTTGATACGGTAAAGGACGGGGTGTCCACCCACCGGGCCGGGGCAATGGTGCCCATTCAGCGGGGTTACGCCTGCCCCGCTTGTGTTGCACAAGACCGCCGGTAGGATTCTCACTCAGGGTGTGGACCATGTCCCGGTGGGGTACGCCGGGCCGGGCCGAACTCCGCCTCGACGCGGCGCAGCAGCGATCTTGCTTCCTTCTCATTCCCGCAGCCTGTGCTCACCAGCAGTCCCTCGTGAGGAAGCTGGCGCAACAGGGGCAGCAGGTGTTCGGGTCGGCAGCCAATAAACAGGCACTTGCCGGTTTCCAGCACGGTGCGGCACACATGCGTCCACTCGAGCATCGGCCCGCTGCCGGCGCCGGGCACCCACTGTATGCCGTCCAGCGCCTCTATCTCCAGCAGCAGCGGCAGGTTGCCCAGCGCTATCGGACCGTCCAGGTGGTACAGGGAGTTGTCCAGGTATTCGGCCAGTTCGCGTATGTCCGGCAGAAAGAAGCCGGCGAACATCTCGGGCGAGATCAGCCCCGAGAAGTCGTTCTGCAGGGCTGTATAGCGCCCGCGCGAGTACGCCCTCAGCCAGGTGGTGGAGCCTTCCTGGACGCGCGAAGTGCGGCACCAGTATTCGTCGAACACCTCCTTGTATATGGCTGTCAGTCGGAGCATAATGCGTCTGACGTGACCGGGCACGTCGTAGAGGTCCAGCGCAAGCCTGTCCGGATGTCGGATGGCTGACAGGGCGTCCCCACCGCCGTGCATGTCCGGAATACCGACCAGGAACCGTCCCGGCGCGACCTCGCACAGGGCCTCTATGAGGTCGCACATGTGGCGCCACCAGCGATTGTCCCGGTCGAAAGCAGGCTCGTATCCGGTCAGGTCGTCCACGAACGGTTCCACCCAGGATGTGCTGTCATCCACGAACCTGAGTTCCGCCCCCAAAAAGGCGGCGAACGAGTCGGGGCCGATGTTGGGCAGGAACATCGGGAACGCCTCGCCCAGATAGAGAGTGTTCTCCACCCGGTGCCGGGCTACGTTGCACTGGTACTCGATGTCAGTCCAGCGTTCCCGCAGGGTCTCGGGGGTCTCGAAATCAGGGGCGCGGGCATCCGGGCGGGGTGCCGTGATGGCCACCAGCGGTCTGCCGGGGACTTCCCGGCGCCAGAAGGCATCGAAGCGCTGCTTGACAGCCTCGAAGTCTATCCGTTCCAGCGGTGAGGGCATGGGGCATCCTTCTTTGCAGGCTGTTTCGGGCCGCGCGATATTATACTGTACGTCGGGACCCCGGCAACTGTGGCCTTGACGGGCACCGCGGCGCCAGTATAGATTCATAGCTGGAGTCTCGTTAGCTCTTTTTGCAGCAACGGTCCGAACCCGGGAGTTGGAGGGCGCCTCATGGAGTGCCTCAACTGCTCAGAACAGATGGTCACCAACACGGTCTTCAGCCAGGAGGAAGAGATCTCCTACGACATGTGCGAGGCATGTGGGAGCCTGTGGCTGGACGCCGGCCAACTGGACAAGATGGCCTTCCAGGTCGAGGGTAGCATCGAGTTCTCCTCGCAGGAGCCGGACGAGGACGCCCCCCTGAGCACGAAGGAATGTCCCCGCTGCGATGGCCTGCGCCTGGAGCGGGTGCGCTTTCTGGGCGAGAGCGACATCGTGCTGGAGCGTTGCGCCAACTGCGGAGGTTTCTGGCTGGACGCGGGCGAACTGGACCTGGTAAACCGCGAACTCGAGGCCATCATGCCCGTGGAGGGCAAGGGGTTTTCCGAGTTCGTAAACCGGGTGCACCTGCCCTACTGGCACAGGCGAGTCCGGCGCAGCAGCGCTGAGACCGACTTCCGCGTGGACGCCCCGCCGGTGCCGGGGGCCGAACGCACCGGTGATACCGACCGCGCCTGCCCCGCTTGCGGAACGAACCTGGCATCCTACAAAGCCCACGGTGTGGAGCTGGATGGGTGCTCCCGCTGCAAAGGCATATGGCTGGGGCGGGATGAACTGAGCCGGCTGAAGCGCCAATCCGGCGAGGGCGCCTGGCAGGTGCTCAGGTGGCTGGAAGACGAGACTGAGGCCATCAAGCGGACCCGCGCGGTGGCCACCGAGCGAACCTGCCCGCACTGCGGCGACCGGCGGCTTCTGTCCACCTGGTTCGGGGACTCCGGCGTCATCATAGACTGGTGTTCCACCTGCCGGGGTGTGTGGCTGGACCGGCAGGAGTTCCGGGCGATCGTCGGCCACCTGCGCGAGAGGTTGGCCGAACTCTCGGCCGACGAACTGAAGGAGGTGCTGCGGGAGGAGCTTCACCACATCTGGGAAGGCGGCGGGGAGGGGCGGATCGCGGAGCTGCGGGAGGCAGCGGCCGTGGCAGGAGCCCTCATCAATGTCAAAGTATTCGAGCATCCGCGCCTGTTCGCGTTCCTGTCAGGCCTGAACATCCTGTGAGATCTCGGCGCGCGTTGACCGGCGCGGGGGGGTGCTGGTATCATCGGCGGG
>PUMJ01000230.1 GCA_003551305.1 Candidatus Brocadiaceae bacterium | reverse complement strand
TACAACGACTGCGTCCGCCACTTCGGCATTGACGGCTTCTCCCACCACGGCTACCCCACCGTGCCGCCGCATCCGGACGCGGAACGCTCCGGCCGCATCATCGAGCAGTCCGAAGAACGCCTGGTGGTGCGCAGCCGCTTGCGCTGTCCTGCCGGAGAACTGACTCAGGAGACCACCTATCTGCGCCGGGAGGCGCCCACCACGACGAAGAAGTGGATAACCGACCTGCCCTCCCAGTTCGGATGCCTGCGCTACATGCTGGGCGACCCCGCGCAGGCCACGTTCGAGGGGTATAAGCGCATCCAGGACGACATGGGCGAAGACGGCGTGGTGGGGCTCTGCCTCAACCTGCCCATGCTTATGTGGCAGATGCGCGAGCCGGCCGAGGCGGCGTTCTATGACTACTACGACCACCACGACCTGGTGCTCGAATGGGTTCGCATGCGCACCGAGTGGCTGGTCGAAGTGGCCCGCAGGATCATCAACCTGGATGCGCGCCCCGATTTCGTCTTCTTCCCGATGAGCGGCCTGATAACCATGCAGTCGGTGGAGATCATGAAGGAGTTGTCCTTCCCCGCCCTGAAGCGGCTGACGGCGATGTTCAAGGAGGCGGGCCTCGTCACCGCCCTGCACTGCTGCGGCAAGGAGCGGGCACTGGTGGAACTCTGCGCCCACGATACGGAACTGGACTGCATAGACCCCCTGGAGGTGCCGCCGATGGGGGACTGCGACCTGAGGGAGGCAAAGCAGCAGTTCGGCCACCTGATCGCCCTCAAAGGCAACCTGCACACCACGGACGTCATGCTGCGCATGGACGCCGACGGCGTGGAACGCGCGGCGCGGCGGTGCCTGGAAGACGCCATGGAAGGAGGCGGCTACATCCTGTCCACGGGAGACCAGTGCGGCCGCGACACCCCGGACGAAAATATCACCCGCCTGGTCCAGGTCTGTGAGAAGCACGGCCGCTACTGAGGGGCACGACCGGGGGCGCACGGCGACGCGCGGCCACCGGACCGCCGCCTGAGGTTGCCGGGGGAACGGCGCCATGCTACGGTAAGTGGTTCTGCGGGGGCGTCGGTGCCCGACCCGGGGTGCGCGCGTTCCTGCGGCGGCACACTGCCTCACCTCTCCGGAGACACGCACGCCATGACAGACGTATTCAAGTACGCCGAAGTCACCCCGCAGGAAATACTGGCCGGCGACAGCGTCGAGTTCACCTTCCGCCTGATCGTCGGCCCCGCCGGAACGCCCGAACGCTGCCGCATCGTGGTGGACTGCCCCGCCTACCTCGGCTACGACCGGCCGACGCGGATGGACCAGGAAACCGGCGGCTATATCGCCCTGTTCTGCTCCAACCCCGACGTGGACTACACCGAGCGCGTCTGGGACATGGAGGTCGAGGACTTCCCCACGCGCGAGAAGACATCCTTCAAGGGCATGGCCGCCCGCATGATGGTCTTCGACCTGGAGGGCGCTCTGCGGGAGGACGACGAACTGGTCATCCGGTGGGGCTGGATGCGCAACGGCCATGCCGTCGGCTGCAAGGTCTGCACAATCGTGCCGGCGCCGGAGTTCCGTAACATTGTGCACGTGCGCTACTTCAGCGACCCGGAGGCCGCACTGCCCGACCTGGCCCGCAGCTTCCCCGGCTACGACCGGCCCGAGCCGGACGAGGAGGTGGCGCTTACCTACCGGATCCTGCCGCGGGAGGTGGTGCGGCTGCGCCTCTTGCGAGGGCCGCACAAGACCAGCTTGGTGCCGTACGACAGGTTCTATAACGTCGGCGAGGTCGAGGAACCCAGCGAACTGGTCCACCTGCCGGAGGGCACCGACTGGAGTCGCAACAGCCACGGCGTCTTCGAGTTCGGCGACCCCCGCATCGAGGTGCGCAGCCGCGCCCTGCCCATGGACGAGGCGCCCACGCGCGACGACATCTGCGACGGCTACAACATCTACTTCGGCGACCTGCACACCCACTCGCAGTACTCGGTGGACTGCATCGAGCGGGAGAAGCTGCTGCGCACACCGGAGGACCTGCACGCCTACGCGCGGGAGGTGGCCTGCGCCGACTTCCACGCCGTCGCCGACCACCACCAGCCCTGGGACGTCCCCCGCAACCGTATCCCGCCCGAGCTCTGGGAGAAGACCGTCCAGGCGGCCCGCAGGCACAACGACCCGGGCCAATACGTGGCATTGCTGGGCTTCGAGTTCCGCGGGCCACGCGGCGACACGACCGTGGTGCTGGGCGAGGAGGTGGACTACGAGGAGTTCGACCGGAAAGAGCTGGACCGCATAGACCGGATGTGGGAGGCGCTGGAAGGGCGGGACTTCATCACCATCCCGCACTTCCACAACATGGGACGCCTGGCGGAGGGAGAGTGGATCGCCGCCGACCTCCCCGCCGTTGAGTCCGTGCTGGAGATATACTCCTGCCACGGCTCCTACGAGGGGCCGCGCGTCAACGAACGCCACATACCGGAGATCAAGAGCTTCCGGCCCGACCGCAACGGGCAGTACTTCCTCAAGGAAGGCTACCGCTACGGGTTCGTGTGCAACTCCGACGGCCACAAGGGCGTGGTGGCCAACAACGGGCTGACGGCCGTCTTCGCCAGGGAGCTGACGCGGGCGTCGGTGCTGGAGGCCATCCGCGCGCGGCGCTGCTACGGCACCACCAACGCCCGCATCCGCCTGGTCTTCACCATCAACAACGCGCTGATGGGGGCCGAACTGCCCGCCTCGGACCAGAAGCACATCGTCATAGACGTGGCCGGCGAGGCGCCCCTGAAAGCGGTGGACCTGCTCAAGGACGGTGAGCTGCACCGCCGGTGGAAGCCCTGCGAGGACACATTCCGGGTGGAGCTGACCGAGGACGGCGCCGACCCTTCGAACTGGTACGTGCGCGCCACGCAGGTGGACAACCACGTCGCCTACTCCAGCCCCATCTGGGTCGGGTAGGCGCCGGCGCCCGGCTTAGAGATGGGCGACAAGCGGCGGGCTCAGATCCCCGGCCCTTCCAGCCTTTCGATTTCCGGCTTGAGGGCGGGGGCATCTCGCACGGCGGCGTTCCAGATAATGTCCGTGTCGAGAGCAAAATAGCCGTGGACCAATATGTTGCGCATGCCGATGAGTTTGGGCCACGGAATGCTCGGGGCGAGGGCGCGCACGTCATCCGGAAGACCCCGGGCAGCCTCACCTATGATCTGCAGATGGTGGACACACCAGATCTGCAGGAGTTCATTTTCCTCAAACGAGGCTCTCTGCGTATCCAGGTGGCGCTGCATGGCGGCGATGGCCTCGAGGATGTCGCGCAGCCTCTCCGCGGGGTCTCTCATACCGGGACGGCCCCACTGAGCACGCGTTCGCGGATACGGGCCTTCAGTCCACGCTCGGTGACCACGTCTACCGGGCAACCAAGCAGTTCCTGCAATTCGAACTGGAGTCCGCCCAGGTCCAGCAGGGAGCGGCCGGGCTCGAGGTCCACCAGGAAGTCAACGTCGCTGGTCTCGTCAGCATCGTCCCGGGCCACCGATCCGAACACGCGGATGTTGCCGGCCCCGTATTTCGAGGCGATCCGCTTGATCTCCGCCCGCTTCTGTCGAATCAGTTCCCCTCGGTCCATATGCCGACTCCTCGACCGTTCGGCGACAGCGATCTCCGGGCAGTGGTCATGACCCGGTGACCGTCCCATCCCGGCAGACGGGTTTCCCTGCCGCAACGGGCTTTCCCGTCTGCGGCAAACGTCTCATCCGCATGCAGTCTACCGCCCGCAGTTCCGGACTGTCAAACTGTGGCCGCCCGACAGGCCGGGCGGGGCGGCGGCCTATTTGCTTGACAGTGGACCGCCCGAGGCTATTATGCAGGACTCTGTGAAGAGGCCCTCTACCCTGATGCCCAACTTGCCGAAGGGAGTCACGCCCCATGGGAACGCCGACGCGCATCATCCTGCGTGAGGACGAGATACCGACGCAGTGGTATAACATCCAGCCGGACCTTCCGAACCCGCTTCAGCCGCCGCTCCATCCCGAGACCGGGGAACCGATCGGGCCGGAAGAGCTGGCGCCTATCTTCCCGATGAACCTCATCGAGCAAGAGGTGAGCCAGCAGCGCTGGATTGACATCCCCGGGCCGGTGCTGGAGAAGCTGGCCACCTACCGCCCAACACCCCTGCAGCGGGCGAAGGCCCTGGAAGAGGCGCTGGGGACGCCGGCGAAGATCTACTACAAGAACGAGGGCGTCTCCCCGCCCGGCAGCCACAAACCCAACACGGCCATCGCCCAGGCGTATTACAACAAGGAGTTCGGCATCAAGCGCCTGACCACCGAGACGGGCGCCGGCCAGTGGGGCAGCGCCCTTGCGATGGCGTGCAGCCTCTTCGGCCTCGAGTGCAAGGTCTTCATGGTGCGCATCAGTTTCGACCAGAAGCCCTTGCGCAAACTGATGATGCAGGCGTGGAATGCCGACTGCGTGGCCAGCCCCAGCAACGAGACCGAGATCGGGCGCAGAATACTGGCCGAGAAACCCGACACGCCCGGCAGCCTGGGCATCGCCATCAGCGAGGCCATCGAAGACTGCGTCCGCTCCGACGACACCCGCTACTCCCTGGGCAGCGTGCTCAACCACGTGATGCTGCACCAGACCGTCATCGGCCTCGAGGCCAAGAGGCAGCTTGAGATGGTGGGCGACTACCCGGACGTCGTCATCGGCTGCGCCGGGGGCGGCAGCAACTTCGCCGGCCTCTCGTTCCCATTCCTCTACGACAAGATCAACGGCCGGCAGGTCGAGGTCGTCGCCACGGAGCCGACCGCCTGCCCGACGTTGACGCGCGGGCCGTTCACTTACGACTTCGGCGACACCGGCATGACCACCCCCCTGCTGCCGATGTACACCCTGGGGCACGACTTCGTGCCGCCGCCCATCCACGCCGGCGGGCTGCGCTACCACGGCATGGCGCCGTTGGTGAGCCGGCTTGTGCGGGACGGGCTGGTCGAGCCGCGCGCCCTGCACCAGAACGACTGCTACGAGAGCGCCGTCCTGTTCGCCCGGACCGAGGGGTTCATCTGCGCGCCGGAGACCTCTCACGCCATCGCGACCGCCATCCACGAGGCCCGAAGGGCGAAGGAGGAAGGCAAGGAGAAGACCATCCTGCTGAACTGGTCAGGCCACGGCCTGATGGACCTGTCCGGTTACGAGGCGTTCTTCCGCGGCGACCTGGTGGATCTGGCCCTCCCGGAGGAGGACCTGCGGGAGTCCCTGAAAGGGGTCGAAGACCTGCCGAAGCCGAAGTAGTCCCGAGCGGGAGGTGGGACAGTTGCTTGAAGAGCACGACGAGCGGCGCCGGCGCTGTGCGCGCCTCGGCCATGAGGTCACCTTCCGCTACTGCCGCACCCAGGAGGGGGAGAGCCTCTGCACGCGCATCCTGGATTGCTGGTGGGAGACGTTCGGCGTGCGGGCCTTCCTGGCCGAACATCTGGGCGAGGATGAGGTCCGCCGTCTGCAGGAGCACGAACGGCCGGACAAGCGCCTCTCCATCCTGCGGATGCTGGAAGAGGCCCGCCGCCGCATCGGCGATTCCGAGGCCGACCCATGAGCATCAGTGACGTCCTGGGCCGCCGGCGCACATGACAGCGAAGGACGCCCTTCGGGCCGGCGTGACTCAGAAGAAGCCCTTGATGGTGCCGATCACGTACTCGACCTGTTCGTCCGACATTTCGGGATAGATGGGCAGGCTCAGGGCCCGGGCGGCCATCTTCCTCGCCTCCGGTAGGGGAGTCTGCGCGAAATCGTGGTCCTTCAGCGCGTGCAGCTCGCTCATGGGCGCGGGGTAGTGAATAACGGCCGCGACGCCCGCCTGCTCGAGGTGCGCTTTCAGCGCGTCCCGCTCCTGGCAGCGCACCACGTAGAGGTGCCATGCCGAGCGGCAGCCCTCCGCCTCCGCGGGCAGCAGAAGGGGGGTCTGAGCGAGGCCCTCCGAGTAAGCCGCCACGATGCGGCGCCGGCGCCGGGTCCACTCCTCCAGGCGTTTCAACTTGACGTTCAGCACCGCGCCCTGAAAACCGGGCATGCGGCAGTTGTAGCCGACCAGTTCATGATGATAGCCTCCGCTGCGGCCGTGGTTGCGCAGCAGGCGCAGCCGCTCGGCCAGGGCCGGATCGTCGGTGGTGCAGGCGCCGGCCTCGCCGAAAGCGCCCAGGTTCTTCGTGACGTAAAAACTGAAGCAGCCGACATTTCCGATGCCACCGACGCGCCGGCCGCGGCACTCTGCGCCGTGCGCCTGGGCGGCGTCTTCGACGACGGCCAACTCGTGGCGGTCAGCAATCTCCCTGATGGCGCCCATGTCCGCCGGGTGGCCGAACAGATGCACCGGCATCACGGCGCGCGTTCGCTCGGTCAACACGTCCTCGATGAGGGCGGGGTCCAGGCAGAAGGTCTCCGGCGCCACGTCCACGAACACGGGGCGGGCGCCGGTGTAGACTATGGCCTCGGCTGTGGCGAAAAAGCTCATGGCGGTGGTGACAACCTCGTCCCCTTCGCCGATGCCCAGCGCCTCCAGGGCCAGGTGCAGGGCGGAGGTGCCGGAGTTGACCGCGACGCAATGTGCGACGCCGCAGAAGGCGGCCCAGTCGCGTTCGAACTGCTCCACCTCCGGGCCGAGCGAGAACCAGGAGTTCTCGCAGGCCCGCCGCAACGCCGCATCAACCTCGTCTTTCAAGGCGGCGTACTGCGCCTTCAGGTCCACCACGGGTACGTTCACGTTCACCTCCGCTTCTGGCACTCTGAGATAGTTCGGACGCGGCCTGCGGCGCCGAGTTCCCGTTTGTACCTTATGGCGGCGGTGCGAATCCAGCGAATCCGCCGTCGCACCGTTACTCTCGACTCGGGCGGGCCGAGCGGGTATCGTGGGGGAGATGAATCACTGTCCAGGACGAACCGTCTTTCACGCTGGGGGGCGCGATGAAGTATCGCAGACTCGGCAGTACGGACCTGAGGGTCTCGGTGGTGGGTGTCGGCACGTGGCAGTTCGGCGGGGACTGGGGCAAGGACTTCTCCCAGGAGGAGGTCAACGCCATGCTGACGCGAGCCCGCGAGCTGGGCATCAACCTGATAGACACGGCCGCCTGTTACGGGCCGGACCACCTCTCCGAGAAGCTTATCGGGGGGTTCCTGCGCGGCGAGGACCGCGAGGACTGGATTATCGCCACGAAGTTCGGCCACAAACCCGGCTGGGAGCCGGATCAGGTCCGCCAGACCATCCGCGACTCCCTGGAAGCGCTCGGAACCGACTACATAGACATCTACCAGTTCCACAGCGGCTCCGACGAGGATTTTGACACCGAGGGGCTCTGGGAGATGCTGGGCGAACAGGTCCGGGAGGGCACCCTGCGCCATCTGGGCATCTCGATAGGGTCCAACGACAACATCTACCAGACGGACGCGGCGGGGGATGTGGGGGCCGAGGTCATCCAGGTCGTCTATAACCGGCTGAACCGGCGGCCGGAGGAGCGGGTCTTCGACTCCTGCCGGCGCCAGGACCTGGGCGTGCTGGCGCGGGTGCCGCTTGCCAGCGGGTTCCTGAGCGGCAAGTACGACGCCGAGGCCGAGTTCCCGGACAACGACGTGCGCGCTCGCCGCGACAGAGAGCAGATCCGGCAGACGGTCCGCGAGGTGGACCGCATCAAGGCCGAGGAGGTGCCCGAAGGCGTGGAGATGGCCCGATGGGCGCTGGCCTGGTGCCTGAAGCACCCGGCCGTCACGTGCGTCATCCCCGGCTGCAAAAGCATCGAGCAGGTCGAGTCCAACGCCGACGCTGCAAAACTGGAGATGGTGCCTGAAGACCATCCCCAGGCGTGGGCGTGAGGCGCGCGCACGGGCCCCTCACCCGTCCCCATCGAGACCCGCTCCCGGATGGCTGAACGAGCCCCGTCCGGCCGCGTGTGTCCTCTCGCCGCGTTCCCACTATAATGGGGCGGGAACAGAACCGGGGAGGCGCCCGTGCCGGAGACCGCGAAGGAAGCGTTCCTGCTCTGCGGCGGGGACAGTGAGCGTCTGGGATTCCCCAAGGAGATGCTGTGCGTGGACGGCGTGCCGCTGGCCGCGGCGCTGGCAGCCCGCCTGGGGGAGAGCTTCCCGTCCGTGGCCGTCGTCACGAACCGGCCAGGATGGCTCGAGCACTGGCTGGAGGTGCCGCTGCACGGAGACGTTTTCCCGGGGTTGGGTCCGCTGGCCGGCATCCACGCCGGGCTTGAGCGGGCCGGCGCCGAACGCGCTTTCTTCCTGGCCCGTGATATGCCCCTGGTGCCGCCGCAAGGGGTGACGGCCCTGCTGGAAGCCGCAAGCCGCACGGATGCGCCCGCCATGATGGTCGCCGGCCGAGGGCGGCTTCAGCAGCTCTGCGGTGTCTATTCCCGCCGGTTGCTGCCGCTGCTGGAGGAGCGCCTCCGGGCGGGCGAGAGCCTGCGTGTGACGGACTGCCTGGAGGAAGTGGGCTGCGAGACCGTGGACCTGGAACGCTTCCTGCCTGGCTGCCTGCGGGACGTGGACACGCCGCAGGACGTGGCGCTGCTGCGCCGTGCGTTCACCGACGTGGCGCCGCTGCCCGTGCGCCGCCTGCCGGTCCGTGGCGTGCCCGACAACGGCAGGGCCGACGACCTGGTGGTCGAGGAGGCGCCGCTCTCCCTCTACGTCGGGGGCGTTCCCCTGCTCAGCATCCTCTGCATGCCCATGGCGCTACGCGAGCTGGCGGTCGGCTTTCTGGCCTACCTCGGTTTGCTGACGCAGCCGCCGGAGCCCGGTGCGGTCACTGTGGACTACGAAGGACGCCGCATCATGGTGGAGCTGGACGTCGCGCCGGAGCAGTTGCGGAAAGCCGTGAAGCTCGAACTCTCCAGTTCCTGCGGGGCGGCGGTCTTCGGCCCCGCCCTGCCGGACCTGCCCGCGGTGGGGCCGGAGGACGGGTTCACCCTCTCGGCCGCCCACATCACCCGCATGATGCACAGCCTGCGCGCGCGGGCGCCAGTGTTCGATCGGACGGGCGCCACCCACCAGGCCGCCCTGACCGACGGCCGGCGTGTGCTCTACTGCGAAGAGGACGTCGGCCGGCACAACGCCATGGACAAGGTCATCGGCCAATGTATGCTGCGGGGTGGTGACGCCAGCCGGACAACACTGCTGACCACGGGCCGGCTGAACGCCCAGGCCGTCCTGAAAACCCTGCGGGCGCGGATTCCGCTGCTGGTCTCCCGGTCGGCAGCGACGGCCCACGGCGTCGAACTGGCGCGGCAGCATGGCCTCACGCTGGTCGGCTTCGCGCGCGGCCGGCGCCTGAACGCCTACACCCACGACGAAAGGATAAGAGCGTAAATGACACAGGCGCAGGACAAGCAGGTGCTCTACACGGCCCACGATCTGTCCAAGAGCTACCCCATGGGCGAGGTTCGCGTGCACGCCCTGCGCGGGGCAAACCTGGAGGTCTACGAGGGGGAGTTGATGGTTATCCTCGGCCCCAGCGGCTGCGGCAAGAGCACGCTGCTGAACCTGATAGGCGGCATGGATAGCCCCACCTCCGGCACGATAAAGCTGCGTGAGACCGAGATCGCGCACTTCAACGAGCGCCGGCTCACCACCTACCGCCGCAAGCACGTCGGCTTCATCTTCCAGTTCTTCAACCTCATCCCCACGCTGACGGCGCGCGAGAACGTCGAGGTCGCAACGCAGGTCTGCGACGATCCGCTGCCGGTGGACGAGATGCTGGAGATGGTGGGCCTGCTGGACCGGGCGGACCACTTCCCGGCGCAGCTTTCCGGCGGGGAGCAGCAACGCGTGGCCATCGCCCGCGCCGTGGCCAAGAACCCGGAGGTTATCCTGGGCGACGAGCCCACCGGCGCCCTCGACTATGAGACCGGAAAGCTGGTGCTGCAGGTGCTCAAGCGGGTGCACGAAGAGAGTCACAAGACCGTCGTAATTGTCACACACAACGTCGCCATAGCGGAGATGGGGGACCGGGTGGTCAGGCTGCGCAGCGGGGACATCCAGGAGATCAAAGTCAACGAGTCGCCCTCCGATCCCGAGGACCTGGCATGGTAGGCGACGTGCTGACGCTTAAACTGCTGCGGGATATCCGGGGCCACTGGGCGCAGTACGTCGCCGTCGCCTTAGTCGTGCTGCTGGGCACCGCGACGTTCATCAGCTTCCAGGTCGCCCACCACAGCCTGTTGCGCACCCGCGACCAGTACTACGCCGAGTACAGCTTCGCCGACTTCTTCATCCACATCGAGCGCGCCCCTCGCGCCGCCCTGCACGAGGTCAGGGCGGTCGAAGGGGTCTGGCGGGCCCGGGGGCGCATCGTCAAGGAAGTGCCGGTCGATGTCGAGAACGGCGACGAGGCCATCGTCGGGCGTTTCGTCTCGATGCCACGCCGGCGCAACAGGCTTGTCAACGACATCCACCTGGTTACCGGGTCCTACTTTCCCGGCGCGGCGGCCGAGGAGGTCATCGTCAACCACTCCTTCGCCGAGGCGCACGGCCTGCAGGTGGGGGACACCTTCGAGGCCACCATCAAGGAGGGCAAGCAGACCCTCCGCATCGTGGGCACGGCCATGAGCCCGGAGTACGTCTACGCCATCCGCGGCGCCGAGCAGTTCGCGCCGGACCCGGCCAGCTTTGCCGTCATCTTCGCCACGGAGAGGTTCGTCGAGGACGCTTTCGAGATGACCAACGCCTTCAACGACGTGGTGGGCATCCTGAGGCCGGGGGCGCGTGCCGAGAGCGTTCTGCGCAGGGCGGAGGCCCGGCTGGACCCCTACGGCGTCTTCCACAGCTACGGACGCGAGGACCAGCTATCCCACTCTTTCCTGGAGATAGAGCTTGAGGCACTTGAGACCTCCTCCTATGTGGTCCCCATGGTTTTCCTGATCGTGGCCGCCGTGGTGGTGCACGTCATCGTGCATCGCATCGTGGAGATGCAGCGCACCCAGATAGGGCTGCTCTGTGCGCTGGGCTACAGCAAGTGGCAGGTGGTGCGGCACTACGCGGCCTATGCCCTGGGGGCGGGACTGGCGGGGGTGGTGCCCGGCACACTGGTCGGTCTGTGGTTTGCGCAACTCCTGATGATCGAGTACGAGAGGTGGTTCCAGTTTCCGGTCCTGCGGGTGCACTTTGACCCCTGGCCCGTGCTGCTGGCCGTCGGCCTCGGCTGCGGGATGTGCATCCTGGGGGCCGTGCGGTCCTCATGGGAGGTGATGAAGCTGGAGCCGGCGGTGGCCATCCGCCCCCAGTCCCCGCAGAAGGGCCGCATCGTGCACTTCAGCGCGTTCCGGTTCCTCTGGGAGCGGCTGCCGCTGACGTGGCGCATCTCGGTGCGCAACTCCCTGCGGGCCCGCGCGCGGTCGCTGTTCAGCATCTTTGGCGTCGCCGTCTCGATGGTCATGCTGGTTATGGCCACACAGGTTACGGGCTGGTTCGACTGGATTGTGGACTACCAGTACCGGCAGGTGGACCGCTCCGACTGCCGTGTGGAGCTTGTTGCCGAGACCAGCCCGGCCGCCGCCCTCGATGTCGCCGGCATGCCCGGGGTTCGCCGCGCGGAGGGCATCTTCCAGTTCGGCGCCGAACTGCGTAACGAGTGGCGCACCAAGGACGTAGCCATCACGGGCTTTCCGCCCGACAGCCGCCTCTACCATGTCCACGACATGGAGGGGCGGCGCGTGCGCATGCCGCCGGACGGGTTGCTCATCCCCCGCCGCCTGGCCGACGAGCTGAACCTGCGCCCCGGCGACGTCGTGATGATGGACCCCTACGTGCGCGACAAGGACGAGCGCCCCACGCGGGTGCGGGGCGTGGTGGAGGAATACCTCGGGCTGAACGTCTACGCCGACCGGCGCTACCTGGCCCGCACGCTCGGCGTGGGACCCACCATCAACGGCTTGATGCTCCAGGCGGACGAGGGCGCCCTGGAGCCCCTGGTCAGCCGGCTGAGCGAGATGCCCAACGTGTCCGCCGTCACCACGACGCGCGCCATGCTGGAGAACTTCGTCGAGAGCGTTGCCGACCTGATAAACGTCAGTGTGTTCTTGCAGACCATCGCCGCCGCCGTCATCGCGTTCGCCGTCATCTACAACACCGCGTCGGTGAGCATCTCCGAGCAGGAGCGCGACCTGGCCTGCCTCTGTAGCCTGGGCTACGATCGAGGCGACGTCGCCCGCATAGCCACCAACGACATCATGCCCCTGGGCCTGATCGGAGTCATCGTGGGGGCTCCGCTGGCCTACCTGGCCACCCTCGGCCTGGCGCGGGCTTTCGAGACGGACGTGTTCAAGCTCCCGGCCATATTCAGCCCCGAGCACTACTTTCTGGCCGCCGCGCAGGCGCTCATCTTCCTGCTCATCTCGCGCTGGGTCAGCCGCCGCCGCGTCCACCGCATTGACATCGTCCGCCGCCTCAAGACCCTGGAGTAGTAACAGGAGAACCCTTGCGCATGGTGAAGGACGTGCTGACACGGAAGCTGCTGCGGGACATTCGGGAGCACTGGGCGCAGTTCGCGGCCGCCGCCGGCGTGGTGCTGCTGGGCACGGCCGCGTTCGTCAGCTTCCAGCTCGCCCACGGCAGTCTGCTGCGCACGACGGAGGACTTCTACGCGGACTACAACTTCGCCGACTTTTTCATCCATCTGGAGCGCGCCCCGCGCGCCGTCCTCTCCGAGCTGAGGGCCATCGAGGGCGTCTGGCAGGTGCGCGGCCGCATCGTCAAGGACGTCCCCCTCGAAGTCGAGGGCCACGAGGGGGCCGTGGTGGGCCGCATCGTCTCGATGCCCCGCCGCCGCGACGGGATGGTCAACGACATCCACATAGCGACGGGGTCCTACTTTTCCGGCGCGGCGGCCGAGGAGGTCATCGTCAACCACGCCTTCGCCGAGGCGCACGGCCTTCAGGTGGGGGACACCTTCAAAGCCACCATCAAAGAGGGCAGGCAGCAACTGCGTATCGTCGGCACGGCCTACAGCCCGGAATACGTCTACGCCCTGCGGGGGGCCGAGCAGTTCGCGTCCGACGACGAGGCGTTCGGCGTCGTCTTCGCCACGGAGCGGTTCGCCGAGGACGCCTTCCAGATGGCCAACGCGTTCAATGACGTCGTGGGCACCCTGAGGCCGGGGGCGCGGGTGGAGGAGGTGCTGCGGCGGGCCGAACGCCGGCTGGACCGCTACGGCGTGTTCCGGACCTACGACCGCGCAGACCACGCCTCGCACATCTTCCTGGAGGTCCGGCTGGAGGCCGTCCAGACGGCCTCCTACATCATACCGATGGTCTTCCTGCTGGTGGCCGCCATCGTGGTGCACGTCATCGTGCACCGGATGGTGGAGATGCAGCGCACGCAGATCGGCCTGCTGTGCGCGCTGGGCTACACCAAGCGGCAGGTGGTGTGGCACTACGCCTCCTACGCGCTGGCCGCGGGCCTGGCCGGTGCGGTGCCGGGCGTGCTGCTGGCCTCGTACCTGGCCCGGGGTATGCTCGGGATATGGCACGAGTTCTACCAGTTCCCGGAACTGCCCCTGCACCTAGACTCCCGGCCCATGGCGATGGCGTTCGTGCTCAGTTCCGGGATGAGCATCCTGGGGGCCGTGCGGTCCTCCTGGGAGCTGATGAAACTGGAGCCGGCGGTGGCCATCCGCCCCCAGCCGCCGCAGAAGAGCCGAATCGTCCACTTCGGCGCCTTCCGGTTCCTGTGGGAGCGCCTGCCCCTGACGTGGCGCATGTCCGTGCGCAACACGCTGCGGGCGCGGACGCGGGCCCTGTTCAGTGTCTTCGGCGTGGCCGTCTCCATGGTTGTCCTCGTCATGTCCGTGCAGCTCGGAGGATGGCTGGAGTGGTTACTGGACCACCAGTATCGGCTGGTTGACCGCTCCGACTGCCGCGTCGAGTTCGCGGCTGAGACGTCCCCGGCCGCGGCGCTCGAGATAGCCGCCATGCGGGGGGTGCGCCGCGCCGAAGGGATTTTCGAGTTCGGCGCCGGGATCCGTCACGACTGGCGCGCCCGGGATGTCGGCATCATCGGCCTGCCCGCCGACGGGCGGCTCTACCACGTGCGCGACCCCGACGGACGGCGCATCGCGATGCCCCCGGACGGGCTGATCATCCCCCGCAGGCTGGCCGAGGAGTTGAAGCTGAGTCCGGGCGACGTGGTGATGATGGACCCTTACGTGCGCGACAAGGACGAAAGGCCCGCCGTGGTGCGCGGGGTGGTGGACACCTACCTGGGCCTCAGCGTTTACGCCGACCGGGACTACCTGGCCCGCACGCTGGGCGTCGGCCCCACCATCACCGGCGCGCTCATCCAGACGGACCCCGGCGAGCTGGACCCGCTGGTGAGCCGCCTGGCGGAGATGCCGGGGGTCTCCGCCGTGACGACCACCGAGGCGCTGATAGACAACTTCATGGAGGCGCTCTCCGAGTTCATAGACGTAATGATGACCTCGCAGATGATAGCGGCGGCCGTCATCGCCTTCGGCGTCATCTACAACACGGCGTCGGTGAGCATCTCCGAGCAGGAGCGCGACCTGGCCTGCCTCTGCAGCCTCGGCTACGGGCGAGGCGAAGTTGCGCGCATAGCCACCAACGATATAATGCCGCTGGGCCTGACAGGGATAATCGCGGGAAGCCCCCTGGCTTACCTGGGCAGCATCGGCCTGGCCCGGGCTCTGGCGACGGACGCCTTCCGGATGCCCATGGTCGTCAGCCCGGCGCATTTCTTCACCGCCGCCGCCCAGGCGCTCATCTTCCTGCTGGTGGCGCGCTGGATAAGCCGCCGCCGCGTCCATCGCATCAATATCGTCCGACGGCTCAAGACCATGGAGTGAGGACGAAAGCTATGAAAAAGACACTCATGCGACTGTTCTGGGCACTGCTGGTGCTCGCGCTCATCCTGGCGGCCTACTTCTACCACGCCCTGGTGCCGATGGAGGTGGACATGGCCACCGTGCAGCGCGGCCGCATCGAGGAGACCATCACCGAGCGGGCCGAAACGCAGCTTGACGTCGACCGCGTCGTCGCCGCCGACCGCGCCGGCACCCTCAGCCGCATCACGCTTGAGGAGGGCGACCGCATCCCGGAGGGTCAGCTCATCGCGTCCATCGAGGACACTGAGCTCGAACTGACCCTGGGCAAGCTGCAGGACCAGCTCGAGGAGATCGAGGCCCAGCTCGCGGGCGTGGACGTCCCCCTGCCCAAGGAGTCGGAGATAGAGGCCGCCCGCAAGGAGCGTGAACGCGCCGAGCTGACCGTCGAGCAACTCCTCAACGAAAAAGAAGCCGCCGAGGCCGAACTGCGGCTTGCGCGGTCGGAGTTTCGGCGCGTCGAGGGGCTGTACGAACAGGACTCGGTGCCCCCGCAGAGGCTGGACGGCGCCCGGCGCGACCTGGAGGTGGCCGAGGCGTCCCTGCAGGCCACCGAGCGCCGCCTGGCCGCCGCGCGGGCCGCCGTCGAGGTCGCCAGCCTGCAGGTGCGTGTGCTGCTGGACTCCCTCCAGGACACCGCTCACCTGCATGACGTCTACGGCGCCCAGCGCCGCCGCATCGAACGCTCCATCCGCCTGCTCGAACACCAGGCCCGCCTCAGGAGCCCCCTGGAGGGGGTCGTCCTGGAGAAGTTCCTCGACAGCCGCCAGTTCGTCCAGCCGGGCACCCCGCTGCTGCGAGTCGGCGACATGGACAGCATCGAGGTCCGCGCCGACATCCTGTCCGAGGAGGTCGGCCGCGTGCAGGTGGGCCAGAAGGTCCACCTGGTGGGACGCGCCGTGCGGGAACCGGGCGCAACCGGCACCGTGCGCAAGATATTCCCCGCCGGCTTCGAGAAGATCTCAACGCTCGGCGTGCGGGAGCAGCGCGTGACCGTCCTGGTTGAGTTCGACAACACGCGCCTCAACCTTCAGCCGGGCTACGAGCTGGACGTCGACATCGTGGTAGACGCCCGGGATGACGCGCTCATGGTGCCGACCGAGGCCGTCATCGCGCGGGTGGACGCCATGGCCGTCTTCGTCGTCGAGGAGGACAGGGCTCGCCTGCGGGACGTCGAGATAGGCCTGATGGGCGAGGACTATTACGAGGTGACTTCCGGCCTGCAGGAGGGCGACGTCGTCATCCTGCGCCCCCCGACAGACCTGGAAGACGGCCGCCGGGTGCGCGAGGCCGAACAGAGATAAGCAGGCGGCCAGGCTCTGCGGTAAGAGCAACGCGTTTTCGTTGGACGCAAGCGCCACCGGCCACTATCCTTCTCTTCGGTTCGCCTTTTACCGGAGGTTACCCGCATGAAACTCGGACTCGTGACGTACCAGCTCGCTCAGGACTGGGACCTGGACAGGATATTCGAGATGTGCCCGAAGCACGGTTTCGAGGGCATCGAACTGCGGGCGACCCACGCCCACGGCGTCGAGGTGGACCTGGGCAGCGCCGAGCGCAACGAGGTGCGCAAGCGCTTCGAGGACAGCCCCCTGGAACTGGTCCAGCTCGGCAGCGCCTTCGAATACCACTCCGACGACCCGGACGAACTGCGCGGCAACATCGAGGGCACGAAGGAATACGCCCAACTGGCCGCCGACGTCGGCGCCCCCGGCATCAAGGTCCGCCCGAATGCCCTGCTGGTGGACAAGGGTGTCCCGGAGGAGGATACCCTCCGCCAGATCGGCGAATCCCTGGCCGAGTGCGGCGAGCACGCCGCGGGGCTGGGCGTCGAGATACGCCTTGAAGTGCACGGCCGCGAAACCCAGAAACCCTCGCGCGTGCGCAAGATGATAGACTACGCCGACCACCCGAACGTGTTCGTCAACTGGAACTCGAACGCCGTCGAGGCCGAGGACGGCTCCATCGAGGCGAACTTCAACCTGCTGGCCGACGAGATCCGCCACGTCCACATGCGCGACCTGTGCGCCGCGGACTACCCCTGGCTGGACCTGCTGCGCCTGCTGCGCAGCATCGACTACCAGGGCTACTGCTGCGCCGAGATCGGGGCCAGCGAACAGCCGGGCCGTATCATGGACTACTACCGCACCCTCTGGGACGCCTACCACCAGATCCTCGACATCGAGCAGGGCTGAGGACCGGTCACATGCCTCCCCAACCGTCAAGACGCGAGGTGGTAAGCGCCGTGCTCGAGGGCCGGCGGCCGCCCTACGTGCCATGGTCGTTCGGTTTCACCGTGGAGGCGGCGCAGAAGCTGCGGCGTCACTACGGCGCCGACGACCTCTCCGCCGCGCTCGGAGACCACCTGCTGTGGCTGGGCGCGCCGGAGGGCTTCTACGAGGACATCGGCGGGGAGCGTGTGCGGGACGTCTGGGGCGTGGTCTGGGACCGCAGCATCGACAGGGACATCGGCACACCCGTCGGCCGCGTGCTGGAGGAGCCCTCCCTGGATGGTTTCGAGGTTCCGGACCCGCTGGACGAGCGCTTCTACGCCGCCATCGAGGAGCGCATCGCCGCCGGCCCGGAGCGCTTTCGCGTCTTCCCCATCGGCTTCTCGCTTTATGAGCGGGCCTGGACGCTGCGCGGCATGGAGCGCCTGATGATGGACTTCCATGACAACCCCGACTTCGTGCGGGAGTTGCTCGACACCCTGGCCGACTTCAACATCGCCCGGGCGCGCCGGGCCGCCGACTACGACATTGATGCCGTTTACTTCGGCGACGACTGGGGCCAGCAGCGCGGGCTGCAGATGGGACCGCGCATCTGGCACGAGTTCCTCCGACCGCCGCTGGAGCGCATGTACGGTGCCGTGCGGGAGATGGGCAAGTACGTGTTCATCCACTCCTGCGGAGACGTGGATGAGTTGTTCGACGACCTCATCGCGATGGGCGTCAACTGCTTCAACCCTTTCCAGCCCGAGGTCATGGACGTCGAGAGCCTGATGCGCCGCTATCGGGGGCGGCTTGTTTTTCACGGCGGCCTCTCCACCCAGCGGACGCTGCCCCGGGGCACGCCGAAGCAGGTGAGGGCCGAGACGCGCCGCCTGCTGGAACTCGGCCGTGAGGGCGGCTACATTTTCGCGCCCGCCCATGCGGTGGAAGGGGACGTTCCGCTCCAGAACATGCTCGCCTTCATCGAGGAAGTACAAAACCAGCCTGCCTGACCTGCCCGGGAGCCCGCCAATGCCGCGCCCCAACATCCTGCTGATCACCACCGATGAGCAGAACGCCCGCGCCGCCGGGTATGCCGGCGACCCGACCGTCCGCACACCCAGCATTGACCGGATCGCCCGGGAGGGCATGGTCTTCAACCGCGCCTACACCACGCAGCCCCTCTGCACGCCGGCGCGCGCTTCCGTCTGGACCGGCCAGCACGTGAGCCGTCACAACGTCAACGGCAACATCTTCACCGGGCGCAAGGAGGGGGTGCGTGCCGGGACCGTCACCTTCAGCAACCTGTTGCGTCGCGCCGGCTACGAGACGGCCCTCATCGGCAAGCGCCACCTCGGTTTCGAGAACGAGGCCGACATCGGCCTCGACTACCAGGACCTGGCCGAGAGCAAGTTCGATTTCAACCCGCCCCACCGCACCGACCACTACCGCCACTGGCTCGCCGAACAGGGCCACGCCAAAGAGGAGATCGAGACCTGGGTGCGGCGGGACATGCACGAGGAATACGTGCGCAACTACGGCGCCGTGCGCCACCCCCTGGGTGAAGACCTGTACATAGACAGCTACATCGGGCGCCGGTCCGTGGAGTATCTGCGCAGCCGGGGGGAGAGGCCGTTCTTCCTGTGGACGTCCTTCTGTGCGCCGCACCATCCCTACGACCCGCCCGCACGCTACGACGAAATGTACGACCCGGACGACGTCGTGCTGCCGGAGCGGCCCGACGGCGAACTGGAGGGCAAGCCGCTACGCCATCGCATCTGGGCCGTGCGATGCGCCCGCAACGCCCCCGCCCCCCACGGGTGGGGGGCGCCCTCGCAGGAGGTGCAGGCCATGATGGAGAACCCCGAGCTCTGCCCCTCCACGGCCGAGATCGCCGGCATGATCCCCGAGGACGTGCAGCGCCTGATGATCGCCCGCTACTACGCCACCATCACACTGGACGACGACTGGATCGGCCGCATGCTGGACACCCTCCAGGAGCGCGGCCTGCTGGAGAACACCATCGTCGTGTTCGC
This sequence comes from Candidatus Brocadiaceae bacterium, assembly GCA_003551305.1. Lineage (GTDB taxonomy): Bacteria > Planctomycetota > Brocadiia > SM23-32 > SM23-32 > B1Sed10-231. The sequence continues at coordinate 7,514 of PUMJ01000230.1, read as the reverse complement.
CAGCGACCACGGCGACCACCTGGGCGAACACCACGTATGGCTCAAGGGCACCACTATGTACGAGAGCCTGGTGCGGGTGCCGTTCTTGGTGCGCATGCCGGACGGCCTGGGGGCCGGGCGAAGCTGTGATGAGCTGGTCTCCCTGTTCGATCTGGCGCCCACCTTCCTGCGCTGGGCCGACGCCGAACAGCTCTACACCCCCGAGGGACACGAGTTCCGCGAGGAACTGGACGGCCGGCCGTTGGACAGCCTGCTTGAATGCCCCGGCGAGCCCATCCACGACGAGCTGTTCATCGGCACGCGGGCGCTGGTCACAAGGGAGTGGAAATACGTCTGGAACAGGGGCGACCTGCCGGAACTCTACAACCTGCAGGACGACCCCGGGGAACTGACGAACCTCACCGGCCGCCCGGAGTACACTGATGTAGAGCTTGCCCTCCGGGAGCGCCTGCACGCCCGCTTCAACATCAACCCGTGAGGCCCGCGACCCTCCCGGAGGCGCAGTCCGGCGCACAGACCGGGTGCGGCAGGGCAGCTTGCCCGGTGCCGGCTGAGGGTCATCGGCCGGGGCATGCGTGACCGGGCGCAGTTGTGCGCCGACCGGCAACTCTCTCCAACCAACCCCCGTCCGTGGTGCCCCTCGGGGTTTCCTGTCCCCCCACCACCGTCCGGACGAGGGATTTTTCCGGGTCCGGTTTATTTGCGAACAAGTTGCATTTTTGGTAGCATCGCCACGACAGTAGGGAACTCGTGCCTGTGGGCAATAGGTGCCTGGGAACGGTCGGTGACCCGGCTGCGGGAGGGCAGAAAGATGAAGCGCAGGTTTGCCGTGGCGGCGGTTGTGGTGGTAGGGATGATTGTGGCGGCCGGGTGCGGCCGGGACGAACCCGCCCCCGCCGAGCGCCCCGACGCGCCCGACCATGTTCGGGTCTTCGTGACCATTCCACCCCAGGCGCAGTTCGTCGAACGCGTCGGAGGCGACCGCGTTGAGGTGGGCGTCCTGGTGCAGCCGGGCCAGAGCCCGCACACTTACGAGCCGACCCCGCGCCAGATGACCGCGCTCTCTGAGGCAGATGTCTACTTCCTGGTCGGGGTGCCTTTCGAAGACGTGCTGCGCCGGCGCATCCGCAGCGCGAACCCGGACATGAAAATGGTGGACACCGGCCTGGGCGTGCGGCTGCGGACCATGGAGCACGACCATCACCACCATGAACACGCAGACCACGGCCACCATCACGACGATCAGGAGGCCCACAACGCGCCTCATCACGACGACGACCATGACCACGGGGAGCAGAAGGATCCGCACACCTGGCTGGATCCCGCCAACGTCCGCATCATGGCCGGCCACATCGCCGACGCCCTGGCCGAGCTTGACCCGGAGCACGAGGCCTTCTACCGGGCCAACCTGGCGGAGCTCGTGGCCGAGCTCGACCGGCTCGACGCGCGCATCCGCGAGAGCCTGGAGGGAGTCGAGCAGAGGGAGATACTGGTCTATCATCCGGCGTTCGGCTACTTCGCCGACAGGTACGACCTGCGGCAGGTGCCCATCGAGATAGAAGGCAAGGAGCCGGGCCCCAGGGCCGTGGGAGAGCTGATTTCGTTTGCCAGGGAGCGCGACATCCGGGTGGTGTTCGTGCAGCGTGAGATAAGCAGCCGCACGGCCGAGGTGGTGGCGCGGGAGATAGGGGGGCGGGTGGTACCGCTCGACCCGCTGGCCCGCGACTACATCGGCACCATGGAAGGGATAGCCCAAGCCTTTGCGGAGACGTTGCGGTGAGCAAGGCGACGCCGGCCGTGGCCATCGAGGACCTGCAGTTCAGCTACGACGGCGCCCCGGTGCTGCAGCAGGTGGACCTGGAGGTGCCGGAGGGGGACTTCCTGGGGGTGATCGGCCCGAACGGTGGCGGCAAGACGACGCTGCTGCGGCTGATACTCGGGCTGAACCGCCCCGACAGGGGGCGCGTGCGCGTCTTCGGCCGGGCCCCACAGCAGATGCGCCGGCAGATGGGTTACGTTCCCCAGAAACCGAACCTGGACCCCGAGTTTCCCATCAGCGTGGATGAGATCGTGCTGATGGGGCGGCTCGGGCAGTCGCGGCTGGCCGGCGGTTACCGGCGCGAAGACCGCCGGGCCGCCCGGCAGGCCATGGAGCAGGTGGAGATACTGCCGTTGCGGGGCAGGCTCTTCGGCAAACTCTCCGGCGGCCAGCAGCGCCGCGCCCTCATCGCCCGCGCACTGGCCACCCGCCCGCGGCTGCTGTTGCTGGACGAACCCACTGCGGGGGTAGACCACCGCGTCGAACACGACATCTACTCCCTGCTGGACCGCCTGAGCGAGGAGATGACCATCATCCTCGTCTCGCATGATATCGGCTGCGTGACGGAGCATGTCAAGCGGCTGGCGTGCGTCCATCAGCGGGTCTTCTGCCACGAGACCGATGAGATCACCGGAAACATCATCGAGGCCGTCTACCGGGGACCGGCCGAGATGAGCCGGCATCACCCCGACGACGAGGAGAGGAGCGGCGGAAGTGGCTGAGTTTCTGCTGGCGCTGCGAACCCAGACTTTCATGCAGAACGCCGTCATCGTGGGTCTGCTCGCCAGCGCGGCCTGTGCCATGATCGGCCCCTACGTCGTGGTCAAGCGCATCACCTTCATCAGCGGCGGCATCTCCCACGCCGTGCTGGGGGGGATGGGAATCGCCTACTTCCTGAACCGCGAACCGCTGGCCGGGGCGCTGGCGGCGGCTGTCGCGGCGGCCCTGATCATCGGCCTGGTCAGCCTGCGCGCGCGCCAGCGGGAGGACACCATCATCGGCGCCCTCTGGGCCGTCGGCATGGCCATCGGCATCGTGTTCATGCACAAGACGCCCGGCTATCAGGTCGATCTGATGAACTACCTGTTCGGCAACATACTGCTGGTCGACCGGGGCCACATCTACCTGACCATCATCCTGAATGCCGGCATCCTGGCCGCTGTGCTGCTTTTCTATAAGCGTTTCCTGGGCATATGCTTCGACGAGGAGTTCACGCGCATCCAGGGCGTGCAGGTCGAACTCTTTTACCTGCTGTTGCTCTGCCTGACGGCCCTGACGGTCGTCATCCTCGTGCAGGTGGTGGGCATCATCCTGGTCATCGCGCTGCTGACGCTGCCGGCGGCCACGGCCGGCCACTACAGCCGCAGCCTGAAGCAGATGATGGCGATAGCGCTGCTGGTGGGAGCGGCCTGCACCACGGGCGGCCTGGCCCTGTCGTATCCGTACGACCTCCCTTCGGGCGCCACCATAGTGCTCGTGGCAGGAGCCGTCTACCTGGCTTCCACGGTTCTGAACCGCCTGGTGCGCCGCGGTGCCCGTGCCGCTCGAAAAGACAGGCGGCGGGGCTGATCAACCCCGTGGATATTTGAAAAACCGGCTCTACCGGCTATAGACTATCTGCGGTGTGGCTCGTGCTTCTCCGGGGAGGAACCGAATGGAACTGCGTCTCATCGAGATGGTCTGCCCGGAGGCCAAGCGCGAGGAGATAGACCGGCTGGTCCAGGAACACGAGCCGCAGGGTCTGTGGCATGACCGCCTGATGGACAAACAGGTTATCGTCAGGACGCTGATGCCCGCGACCGGGGCCGAGGCGCTGCTGGACCGGCTCGAGGGCCTCTACGGCGGCATGGAGGGGTTCAGCATCCTGCTGCTGGCCGTCGAGGCGGCCCTGCCGCGGCCTGAGGAGCCCGAAGGGGTCGGCGGGCAGACCGCCCCGGCCGAGGCGACACCGAAACCCAGCCGCACCCGCATCAGCCGCCAGGAGCTCTACGAGGAGATATCTGCCGCCGCCGGCTCGGGTCGGGTCTTCTACCTTCTGGTCCTGCTCTTCAGCGTCGTGGCCGCTATCGGGTTGTGGCGGGACAACGTCGCTGTCATCATAGGAGCCATGGTCATCGCCCCGCTGCTGGGCCCGAACATGGCCCTGGCCCTGGCAACCACGCTGGCGGACGGCCGGCTTGGCCGGAGGGCTCTGAAGACCAGTCTGGGCAGCACAGCGCTGGCGCTGGCCGTATCGGTGCTCATCGGCGTGGCGCTCAGCTTGAGCCCGGAGCTGTCCGGTCTCCAGGTTGCGCCTGAGCCGACCAGCGGCGAACTGCTTCTGCGGGCCCAGGTCTCCCTGGCCGACGTGCTGGTGGCCCTCTGCGCCGGCTCCGCCGGGGCCCTGGCGTTCACGACCGGCATCTCCGCCGCCCTGGTGGGCGTCATGGTGGCCGCCGCCCTGCTGCCGCCGCTGGCGGCCGTGGGGCTGCTGCTCGGCGCCGGGGCCTGGCCTCTGGCCGCAGGGGCGCTCCTGCTTTTCGTGACGAACATCATCTGCGTGAACCTGGCCGGCGTGGCCACGTTCCTGGGTCACGGCATCCGCCCCCGCACGTGGTGGGAGGCCGAGAAAGCCCGCAAGGCGTCCCGTGCTGCGCTTGTTGTCTGGATACTGCTACTGGCGGCCCTGGTGGCCGCCATCCTGCTGGCCCGACGGTGGTCGCCGGCGCTGGTAGGCTTGCCGGGGACGCCCGTGCTCTGACTGCTGCGCCCCGGGCCGGCCTGTGAACGGGCCGCTTGGCCTGGACGGGAGGGAACATGCTGATCTTCATCGCTGTCGTACTCCTGGTGGCCGCAGCGGTCGTCTGGAGCCTGCGAATCCACAGCAGCCTGGTGCGCTGTCGCAGCCGAATAAGTGACGCCTGGTGCGAGACCAAGGTCAACCTGCAGCGACGGTCCGACCTGGTGCCACTTCTGGCCGAGATCGTGGAGAAACACAGCGAACACGAGCGCGAACTGATGCCCGAGATAGCCCGCCGCTGCGCCCAGGCGATGAGCGCAACCACCCCCGCAGAACAGGCACGCGCCGAGAATTCTCTCTCCAACGGGCTGCGCGCCGTCTTCGCCCTGGCCGAAGCCTGCCCCGAGATAGAAGCCGAAGAAAGCTACGCGGAGCTTCGGCGCCGGTTCGAACAGGTCGAAGACCGGCTGCAAATGGCTCACCGCGAATACAACGACGCCGTCGAGTCCTACAACACTCTGGTCGAGTCCTTCCCCTCGTTGCTGCCGGCCCGACTCTGGGGATTCCGGCCCATCGAGCCTTTCCAGATGGATTACGCCATCGAGCGGCCGCCGCTGGAGCCAGGCCTGCCCGGTGCGGCGGACGAGGGCCAATGAGCGACGCCTGTCCCGCTCAACCGCACTCCCGCTCGATCATCAGCGCCAGCGGGTAAGCCCCTTGCTGCAGGGGCAGCTCGATGCGCGCGCCCGTGCGGGCCGACTCCTGGACGGCCATGACCATTTCCAGCCCCTTCAGCACGGACTCACCGGCCAGCGGGTGAACCGCTCCGTCGCGGAGCGTCCGGGCCAAGGCCAGGTAGACACGCGTCATCGGCTTCGGCCCGCTCTCGTCCTGCGGGATGGCCTGCCAGCCGGCACGCCGCCCGTCCTGCAACCGCAGCGGCGGCTCGCCGGCATCGCCCTCGCGCCACAGCCGCCCCGCAGTCCCAACACCCTCATAGTCCTGATACGGGCGGTCCATCAGCCGGGCGTCACCGGTGAACAGCTCCATGCGCAACCCTGACGCCATACCGACCACCGCCATGGCGCCATCCTCGACCGGGTAGCCGTAGCGATATCCGCCGGACTTCTTCGTGTCGCTGCTGCGGGGTTCCGCAGGGTCGGGCTCGGTGCGGTGCATCTGCCCCAGCACCCAGGCGGCCTCCTCGTCCCCGGCCAGGTGCCGCAGGGAGTTGACCAGGTGTGTGCCGTCGGTCAGCAAGTCTCCGGCGCAGGAGCCCCTCAGCAGGCGGAGTTCGCCGACAGCGCCTTCCTCTATCAGGCGGCGCATCGTCACCATCTCCTCCCCCATGCGGCGCTGATGGTTGACGATGAGGGCCACGTCGTGCTGCCGGCAGGCCTCCACCATGCGATGCCCGGCCCCCAGGCAGGTGGCCATCGGTTTCTCGCAACAGATGCCGCTCACGCCGGCCGCGGCGACCTGCTCGGTCAGGGCGGCGTGGGTGGCGCCGGGGGTGGCGATAGTCACAACGTCGGGGTTCTCGGCGGCCAGCATCGCGTCCAGGTCGGTGTAGGCGGCCACGCCGAGTTCGTCCGCTGCCTCCCGAGCGGCCTGTTCGGAAAGGTCACAGACGGCCGCGAGGGCGAACTGCCCGCTCTGCGCCATGGCGGCGGCGTGGCGGCGGCACATACGCCCGGCGCCCACGACGGCCGCCTTCAGTGGCGCTGCGCAATGAGCGCTCATTCGTTCTCCTCCCTCATGCTCCGGATGAAGGCCAGCGACTGCCGCAGGCACTCCTCCGCCTCCATCTCCGGCGGGCCGAACATCTCGAGCTGCATAACCAGACGGTCCGGGGCCGGCGCCTCCTCCAGCAGCACGGGGTAGAGTTCCCGCAGGGGCACGTCCCCCTGGCCGGTCACGCAGTTGTGCAGCAGCACACCGCGCGGCTTGCGGTTGCCGATGCTGACGCGCTCGTCGCGCCAGTGGGTGCCCATCACGTGCGGCGCCATCCGCTCGAAGGCCGGCCGGATGCGCTCGCAGGCCCAGAAAATGTTCGCCGTATCCACGTGGATGTACAGATGCGGGACGCGCTCGCACATATGCACGAAATCGGTGGAGTAGAAGTCGCCCTGGGTGTCTATCATCAGCGGCATGTCCAGTTCGTGACATAGCGCCGCCAGAGGCTCTATCGAACGGCAGATGCGTTCTATCTTCTCTTCCACGGGCGGGTTGCGGTCGAAGCGATGCCCGGCCCCGGCGTAGGTCATCACGGACTGCGCCCGCATCAGCGGCCCGCAGGTGCGCAGGGCGGCGGCGATCTCCTCCGTCTGCCGGCGCGCCTCGCCCTCGTCCGCGTTCAGATAGTCGAACCAGACCGTGGGGGTCAGGTGCAGGTCATTGTCGCGCAGGAAAGCGCCCAGCCGGTCGCGTTCTCGGACGCTCCTCTCCGCCACTTCCTCCAGCAGGACACCGGTCTCCTGTAGGTCATGGTCCAGAAGGAACTTGAGCTTCGCGTAGAGCTTGTCTTCGTCACGCGTCAGGAACTCGGGGTACCATCCGTTCGCGTAGCCCCACAGCATGGCAGCGCTCCTCTCGGTCTGGCAATGGGCCACCCGCGGCTCGGACCGCGGCGCAGGGGGAAGAATTGTAGCGCAAAAGTGCTCAGACGCCAACGTCGAGCGGGGCTATTCTGCCGGCGCGAGGGACTGCACGCGGCTCTCGGCGCGGGCGCGCTCGTCCCCGCTCAGGCCGGCCGCCAGGGCGTTGCGGTAGCTGGCATAGGCGTCTGCGCGGCGCCCCAGCCGGTCATAGCAGACGGCGAGCATGTAGTGCGGCTCGGGGGCGTTGGGGACGGCAGACGTCACCCGGCGCAGGGGCTCGATGGCATCCTGGTGGCGGCCCTGGTTGAAACGCGCTTTCGCCAGACCCCAGTGGGCCGAGAGGGCCCCCGGGTACGCCTGCGTGGCCTTCTCGAAC
>PUMJ01000099.1 GCA_003551305.1 Candidatus Brocadiaceae bacterium | reverse complement strand
TCTGAGCCGGCCGCCTGGTGGCTCCGCCTCTCCGACGTCCCACTGGTCAACGTGCCCTGTGTCGCCCGCCGGGGCCGCCCTGGTATGAAGCTCCACCACGGGCTCGGCCTTGCAGCCCGCCCGCGCGAAGCCTTTTCCCCCGGGGTCGCGGAGTTCGCCCCGAACTGCGCCTGAACCGCCTGCCGTACGGCGGGCTACGGCGCCCCCCTGGGCGGCCTCATTCGGGTGCACCCCTTAGTTCTGACACGCCCGAGCAATATCTTCGTCCTCGTCCATACCCTCGTCGTAGTCGCCGTGCTGATCGTCGTGCGAACCCACGCACCATCCAGCGAGGGCATGGCGAGGCGGTATGATTGCCATCCCTGCAGAGGAAAGGGGCCGCGGCGGGCTTGCCCGGTCTGCCGGAGACGGCCCTGCAGCGGTTAAACCGGGAATTGCGGGGGCGATCTGAGGAATCCAACCCCTTAAAACATCGTGTCGCCGTGGAATGGCACGCTTGCCCTCTCCCGCATCGCCGAAGACACGTCTTCAACTCTCCGATGCCCTTTCACTGCTTGCGCGTAACCCATATGGGGCTGGACCATGCTTGCTCCCCGTCCTCCTGACGCACGTGGATATAGTAATAGTCGGTTTCGCGCTCGGACACGTCATCACGGCACGATATCTCAACATCAACCCGTCGGTTGCCCGGAAAACTCTTCAGCAAATGGCGGTTCTTCACAACGCTGATGTCGGAGATGGCCGAAGTGCCGTAAACGTTGATCGTCAACTCGCGCAGCGGGGCCGCCTCGCAATACGCCTCACCCATCACGTGTCCGTTGATATCGAACTCCAGGAGGATCCGCGCGCGGGTGGTGCCGTAGCACCTCCGGCTGAAGAGACCTGCCCATATTTCCTCTCGCGTAAGCTCCCGGGAGTATATGGCAGCGAGCCCACCGTTGTAGCTGCTGTGCCCCCACCAGAAGTCATCCCCCGGATGGCCCCTCGAATGGTCCGCGCTGGCGATGAACCCGAGCTTCGCTCCCTGTTCGAGCGCATGGAGCACGTAAGACTCCGGCCGTCGTTCCGTTCCCGGCACAATAGGCAGGTCCGTCTCCCGCGACAGGCCGCATCCCCAGTGCGAGTAGACTTCCACTACACGCTCCAGGTCGGGGTCATGCCGGTCCCAGTTTGTCTCGACGTGACAATGGGGAATCACGATCACTTCGGACTGCCGTTGCTTGAGATTCGCGTAACACTCCGCGGTCGTTCCGCGATTCACCCAGTCTTCGTCGTCATTGAGGAAATAGACGTTCTTGTCTCCTTCTCTGCGAAGCGGGCGGAAGGTCGCCTCGAAGGCGCTGAACGAAACGAACCTGCCCGGTTCATAGGCATCTTTCGCCGCCTGCCGCACTTCTGCCCAGTCCCCCTCGCTCTGGTCTTCGATATGGTCCGTCACCATGCAGAAGTCCAACGCCGCGCGGTTCCGGGCGTATTCGTAATCCTTGGCCGGGCTGCTGGTCAACGCGTTGTTTGCCGACGTGTCGGCGGAGATGCTCGAATGGCAGTGGGTATCCCCCCAGAACAGGTGGACCGGTCCCCTCTGCGTTGCTGTCTTGGTGGGGTTGCTCCGAGCGCAGAGGCCCAGAGCCCCGTCCTGCGCCGTGATCCGATGCACGCCGGGAGCATCGAGATGAGTGTCACCGATAACCCGCACGCCCTTGTGGTGCGTCTCGAATGTGTGCCCTCCCAACCCGACCCACTCCCCACCGGTGTGAACCTTGAGCCCGACCTTGCCCGTGTAGTCTTCGACAATGTTGCTATATCGGTCCAGCATCCGGACCACCGTTCGAAACGGTTCGCCGACGCAGGTATAAGAGGGAACGAAGACCTCCATGCGGAACGGATTGTCGTTGACAAATCTCAACACGGGGGGATTCTCGACGAGGTAGAATCCACTGCCGGGAGCGGCACGCGTTCCGTCCACATCAACGGCCACCTCCACGGGCCATCTCTGGGCCATCGTGGGGGCGGCCGTTTTCAGGGCGAGCCTATCCCCGTACACCACCGTGATGGAATCTCCCTCCTGAAGAGGCGCTTCATGAATGACCACAAACATGTAGTCAACCGTGAAGAACTCGCTGCCGCTCTTGCCGTTGACTGGCGGGAGGTAGTTGCTGCATGTCCACCTCACATCCGGATTCGAACAGGAGACCGGCCCCCGGCTGTCGGGACCAAGGATAAGCCCGGGCAGTTTGAACCGCAGTGCACCGCCGACCTCGACGCCTCTCGGGCCGGCTACGTACGTAATCTCCGTGGTGTATCGCCTGCCAACGACGATGGATGGCTCCCGGGGCGTGACCGAAACGGCCCCAAGGCCGGAGCAAGACCTATCTCTCCTCATGTGCGGCCCCCGGTCAGTTTGTCAGGCCAATGATAACGAGCTGCGAAAGCGTTAGCTGTCCGTCGAATCCGCCGGGCAAAACACCCGGGTTCCGGCAGGAAGCGCAGATGTTCTCACGAGCCGTTGATGAAATTCGCACAGCCCGTGGTGGTTCAGCGTGAAGTGTACCGATGCTCTTCTGGAGATAGTCTGTGGCTCGTCTGCAGCAAGACGGGGTTTTCCTCAGGCATGCGGGGCGTGGGCGAAAGGTCTTGAGGAGCGTGGGAGCGCCCCTCGCAAGCGCCGTCCCTGCCGCAGCTTCTCAACGCATGTCCGGCCGGCTGCCTCCCCGCAGAGCGGCTTTCCGTCTCAGCGGCTTAACCGGGTTGTACGGGACTGTTCCATACCTGTCAAGCCCCCTGGAACGCGATGGTGTCAGGACTGTTGAGCAATAGCCGCCGAGGCGGGCGGGCCGTTGGTGCAGCCGTAGCCCTGTCGTCGCGGTCCTCGTCAGACCACGTAGACCATCCTTTCCAGGCTCAGGGCGCGGGGGGAAGCTGCCCACCTTTTCTTGCCTTCTTGCTCCGCTCTCCGATCAAGCTCTCTACCGGGCCGGTCGCCCTGACGCGCCCGCACAATGGCTCGGGCTCGTTCAGATACATAGCTTGTCCTCGAATTCGTAGCGGAAGTACTCGACCGCCCTTGGTTCCGGCCCCTGACGGCGCTTCTTCCAGGCTGCTATGCGGAGCCGCACCTGCGCGCGGCTCCCCGGCCTGCGATCAAAGGCGGCGGCGCAGAGGGTCGCCTTGCGCCCCGAGCCGTCTCGGCGGCAATTAGCGATGCGCTCTACCTTGTGGACACTTCCGTTGTGATGTATAAGAAGAGCGACACGACGCCGGGGCACCTTCAGAGAGGTGTCCGGCGGTCGGCGAGAACCGGATTGGCCGGGAAAGCTGGGGAACCAGGGTTGGAAGAACAGACAGGCGAGAGCGGCACGGTGGAGGAAGAGGAGCTGGAACCCCTCATCGAGATGGGGAAGCAAAGTGGTCTGGTCTCTTACGAACAGCTCAACGACTTTCTGCCCGATGATATCGTCAGCCCGGAGTATATCGACGAGATACTCCTGATGCTGGACGAGAAGGGCATCGAGCTGGTCCCCGAAGACCCGAGCGGCGAGGAAGACGAAGGGGATGAGGACGAAGAAGTGGTCTTCATCGAGACCACCGGGAAGATGGACGACCCGGTGCGCGCCTACCTGACCCAGATGGGCCGGGTGCCGCTGTTGGAACGCCATGAGGAGATCGCCCTGGCCCAGCGCATTGAGGTCGCCCGCAAGAGCTTCCGCAGAAACATCATGCAGTTCGCCCCCTGCATCGAGCGGTGTGTCGAGGTGCTGCGGGCCGTGCACGAAGGCGAGCTTCCCTTCGACAGCACGCTCAACACCAGCGCTTTGGACGAGACCCGAAAAGACGATGTGGCCGAGCGTCTCACCGAGAACCTGCAGACCGTCGGCAGCCTGATGGAGAAGCGCCGCGAGTTGTGGGGTAGCTACCGCCGCGCCGGGACCGATCGGGAAGCGAAGGTCTCCGCCCTGCAGAAAATCCGCCGCTGTGAGCGCAAGTGCATGATCCTGCTGGAAGAACTCCACCTGCGCATCAGGCGCATCCGGCCGCTCTTGGATGTCGTGGACGAACTGCTCGAACGCATGGAGTCCATCCAGTGCGAGCTGCAGGAACTGCGGGAGCAAGGCCTCCCGAAGGCCAGGCAGCGGGGTCTGGAGGCAGAGCTGCTACACCTGGAGGACAGGGTCTGCTGCCCTTTCGAGCTCCTCTGCCGCCGCGTTCGCACCACGCACATGGCGCACGAGGAGTATGAGAAGGCCAAGAAGAAGCTCTCGGCCGCCAACCTCCGCCTGGTGGTCAGCATCGCCAAGAAGTACCGCAACCGCGGACTCGACTTCCTGGACCTCATCCAGGAGGGCAACACCGGCCTTATGCGCGCCGCGGACAAATACGACTACCGGCGCGGCTACAAGTTCTCTACCTACGCCACATGGTGGATCCGGCAGTCTATCACCCGCGCCATTGCCGACCAGTCCCGCACCATCCGGGTCCCGGTCCACATGATCGAGACCATAACCCGCATCCGCAACACCGCCAGGGAACTGCTCCAGGAGAAAGGCCGCGAGCCGACCCTGGAGGAAGTCGCCGAGCGGACCGAACTCAGCATCAGCGAGGTGCGCCGCGTGCTGAGGGTCTCCAGGCGTCCCGTAAGCCTCGACGTGCCCGTAGGCGAGGGCGAGGACACCTTTTTCGGTGACCTGATCGAGGACGGATCGGCCGAGAGCCCGGTCTCGATGGCCGCTCGCGAAATGCTCAGGGACCGGATAGAGTCCGTCCTGAAAAAACTCACCTACCGCGAGCGCGAGATAATCAAGCTGCGCTACGGGCTTGGAGACGGCTCCACCTATACCCTGGAAGAAGTGGGCCGGATCTTCAATGTCACCCGCGAGCGTGTCCGGCAGATCCAGATAAAGGCCATCGGCAAGCTCCAGCACCCTGTCCGCAGCCGAGAACTGGAAGGGTTTGTTGAGGGGGGGTCGGAAATCTCATCATGGGACGGCGCCGGTCATTGACGGAAAGAACATCGCCAGCATCCCAAGCACCAAGCAAATCTTGAACGCCGGGGACGCGCAGATGAAGGACAGGGGGCACAGCTCGCCCGGCTTGCACACAGTGGAGGTGCGAAATCCGAAGGGACCGGCTATACTGAGACCCGCTTGACGCGGTCCCGGTTCCTTGCGCCGCGAAAGGAGAAGACAGTGGGAATAGTGGAAGACGCTGTTCGGGACATAATCCATCACTACTCCAGTGAGGGGGCCAGGGAGGTGATGGGTGAGTTGACCGAGAAGATCGACGAGATCCAGGAGCAGCTTCGCGCCCTGACCGAGGTCGTCGAGCAGATGTCCGGGCGGGTTGAGGAGCTGTGTGAACCGCGCCGCACAGAACTTGACGAGCAAGGACGCGATCTGCTTGAGATGCGGCGCCAGGCGATGGCCGCCCCTCCAAAGAAAAAGAAGGAACCCGAAAGCGAGGAGCCGGTTGCCGAAGAGGAGCCGGACGCAATGGATGTCAGCCCCGAGGAGTTGAAGAAGCTGCGGGCGCATCTCGACCTTACCCAGCAGGAACTCGCGGAACTGATCGAGGTCTCCCCCCTGACGGTCAGTTCCTGGGAGACGGGGAAATCAAGTCCGCGCCAGGCCAGCCGTGAACGCATCGAGGCGGTCGGTTCGATGGACAGCGAGGAGGTGGATGAGGCCCTGGGCCGTGAACACGTGCCGGCCGAGATGCCGCCGGCTGAAATAAAGAGTATCCGCGAGCGACTCGACCTCATCCAGGCCGAACTTGCCGAGCAGCTCGGCGTCTCCAAAGGTGCGATCACGTCCTGGGAGACGGGCAAGAGTGCTCCGTCCCGCGAGAATCGCCTCGCCCTTCTAGAACTGAGCCGGACGAGCCGCGAGGAGGTGGACGAGCGGTTGGGCCGGGAAACGCCCCCTCTTGCCGGCCCCGAGGTCTCGCCGGACGATATACGCTCCTTCCGCGAAGGGCTGAGGCTGACCCAGGCCGAACTGGCCGAACGGCTGGGCGTCTCGGCCAACACCATCTCAAACTGGGAGGCCGGGCGCAGTTCACCCCGGGAAGGCAACCTGGAGAAGCTACGGACGCTGGCCTGAGGTGCGGGACTACCCGGGATGTCGGCAGCGCTCGTGGACGAAGGGACAGCTCATCGTCCCCGGGGACGAAGCTTGTGTGAGCCGTGCCCCCCTTCTACATTTGACGTTGGCTCAGACTTCATTATATTCCCGCAAGAAGGCCCGAGCATGGGAGCCCGCCGAGCAGATGATAGCGCCTCCCTGGGCTGCAATCGAGAAAGTGCCGGCCCCGGCAATGGTCCCCGGCCGGGACCGTAGCCCTCTTAGACCCTAGTAGACGGCGAGGAGAAACGGATGAGTGGCCCCGCGAAGTGCCTGGCAGTTGCAGCAGTGCTGTTTTCAATCCTCTACCTGGGCGGATGCGCACGGCCCCGTCCTGATAGACCGGCCTTCCCCTGGCAGGAGCAGCACGCCCGCGTGCTGCCCCAGGGCGAGCTGGAGTGGGCGCCCCGTCCGTTTCAGTTCGAGACCGGCGAGACGGTCCGCTACATAGACTACGAGGGCGGCGACGACAACAACCCGGGAACCCGTGAGCGCCCCTGGAAGCACCACCCCTGGGACGAGAACGCCGAAGCCAACGCCGCCGCGGCCGAAGGCGTGGACACCTACGTGTTCAAGCGTGGCGTCACCTACCGCGGCGTGCTGAGGGCGCAGGAGTCGGGCGCGCCCGACCGCCCCATCCGTCTGACCAGCGACCCCGACTGGGGCGAGGGTGAGGCGGTCCTGATCAGCAGCGAGCGCATCACCGGCTGGCGACGGCTCACCGCCGAGCAGGCCCCCCGCCACATGCCCGAGCCGGAGAAGGTCTGGTATGCCGACATCGGGACCGACTACTTCCCGCGGGGCGTCTGGGCCGTCATTGACGGCGAGATCGAGCGCATCCACCTGGCCCGCACCCCCAACTGGAAGGTCAGCAACCCGGACGATGTCAACAGTGAGTGGTACGTCTGGGAGCACTGCGAACGGACCACGCCGGAGGATATCGGCGCATCCCGCGTCTGGGCGGTGGACTCGGAGAACCTGGCCGGGCTGGAGGAGGACGCCCTGGTGCACGCCACGGTCTGGAGCGAGTTCGCCGGCGTGATGGGCACGCCCTACCCCAACCCCATCGAGGCCTACGACCCCGAGCGCGGCGCCATCCGCTTCGCCGGACCCTGGAGCGACACATCCCGCTACATGCCCACCATCCACAACCGCTACTTCCTGGAGAACGACCCCCGCTTCCTCGACAGCCCGGGCGAGTACTGGTACGACGGCATCATCGAGTATCCCGAGCGGTTGAGCCTCGAAGACCCGGAGCCGGAGAAGGTCTGGTATGCCGACATCGGGACCGACTACTTCCCGCGGGGCGTCTGGGCCGTCATTGACGGCGAGATC
>PUMJ01000196.1 GCA_003551305.1 Candidatus Brocadiaceae bacterium | reverse complement strand
TGCACGATCGACCTGCGCGCCTTTTTCGACAAGGCCGACCGGCAAAACGACTGAACGGCGCGCAACCGCCGAGACCACGTCTGCTCACGCTCACACCGTGCCGCCTTCGGCGGCCCCACTTCCGGAGACCGCCGTGGACCTCTCACCCGACGCCATCCTGTTCGCCCTGGCCGTGCTGCAGAACGATGGGTTGGACGTCGACGAACTCGCCGGACACCTGCGGGCTGTAGCCGAGGGCGACGTCGCCGACCACCTGGTCGCCCTCCAGGAACGCCTGGTGGAACGCCATCCCGGCCTTGCCGAGACGGACGCCTGGCCGGAAGGCGTCCCCTATGTGCCCTTGACCTGCCCGGGCTGTGCTGCCCGGTTCCGCGTGCCGGCGCGCGGGGTGCACACGGCAGCCCTCTGTCCCCTCTGTGCCGAATCCCTCGTGGAGGTCCGCTGTCGCCTGCTGCTGAAAACACGGGCAGGCCCGGCCGGGCGGCCGATGCCCGGGCGAGCTTCAACCTGCCGGCCGAGTGCCGCCGCTTCGCCCATTTCGAACTGGCGGACCTGCTGGGCAGCGGCGGGGCGGGGCGAGTCTACCGCGCCCGCAACCTGCGCACCGACGCGCACGTGGCGCTGAAGCTGCTGCAGTTCCCGCCCCTGGAGCCGGCTGCCCGCTCGCTGGAACGCCTCCAGCACGAGGTGCGCGCCGCATCCTCCGTCGTCCACCCCAACATCGTGCCCGTTCTGGACCTCGGCCTCGCCGAAGGAGTGCCGTTCATCGAGATGGAGTTGATAAAGGGCCCATCCCTGAGGGAGCGCGTCGAGCGGGAAGGCCCCTTCGACCCCGCCCGGGCCTGCCGGCTGTGTGCACAGGCCCTGGAGGGGCTCGGCGCGGTGCATGCAAGGGGCATCGTCCACGGTGACGTCAAGCCGGCCAACGTCCTGCTCGACACCGACGGCGCCGCCCGGCTGACCGACTTCGGCATCTCCAGGTTACTGGGGGAGAGCACGACGGTCAGCGGCACGGAGCGGGTCGTCGGCTCCCCCCATTTTATGGCGCCGGAGCAGTGGCGGGGAGGGCACGTGAGGCCCGCCGCCGACCTCTATGCCGCCGGACTGCTGCTCTACTACTCGCTGACCGGGCAGCTGCCCTACGGCCACCAGCCGCGCCTGGCGCTCATGTACAAGCACCTGCATGAGCCGCTGCTGGAACCGGGCGAGTGCCCGCCTTTGATTCCCGAATACCTGGCGGAGGTCATCCGCCGGGCCGTGGAAAAGCAGCCGCGGGCGCGATTCGCAAATGCCGCCGAGTTCGCCGCCGCCGTCGAGATGTTCCTCTCCAGCCCCTTCGGCCCCCCTTAGCGACACCGCGGCGCCAGAACGGCCCTCAAAGAAGCTGCACTTCCTTGGCAGGAAAGCGCCGATCTGGTAGATTGATTTGGCGTCTGCACGAATACCCTGGAGACGCTCCGAGGTGAGTTCCGAAAGCCAACATAACAGGCGGATTTCGCTTCCCGCGCTCGTCGGGGTGGGGCTGGTGTTCCTGGTTGTGCTGGGTCTGCCTTTCGCGCTGCGGCCACCTGAGGAGACCGAGCCGGCCGCCGGCCTGCGGCTCCCGCAGAGGGAGTTGACCATCCTGTCCGTGCACGCCGAGACGATACGGCGCGAGTTCGACAGGGCCTTCTCGCAGTGGACGGCGCGGGAGCACGGTTTCACCGTGAAGATCGAATGGCTGGACGTGGGCGGGACGCTGGCGGCGCAGCGGTACGTGGTGGACCAGTTCAGCCGGAACCCCGACGGCATCGACATAGACATCTTCTTCGGCGGCGGGGTTGACCCGTACCTCCACTTTGTGGAGAGGGGCCTGCTGCGTCGCTGCAGCATCCCCGAGAGTGTTCTCGAAGAGATACCGCAGCAGTACGCAGGCATGGAGATATACGACGCGGAGCAGCGCTGGTTCGGCGGCTGCCTGGCCGGCTTCGGCATCCTGACCAACGAGAAGGTGCTGGAGTTTCTGGACACGCCGCCGCCCCGGGAGTGGCAGCAGTTGGGGCGTCCGGAGTACTTCACATGGGTCAGTTCCGGCGATCCCCGCCAGAGCGGCAGCGTGCACATGATCTACGAGATCATCCTGCAGGCCTACGGCTGGGAGGCGGGCTGGGACACGGTGATGCGCATCGGCGCCAACTGCCGCAGCTTCACCGGCCAGGCCAGCGACGTTCCCCGTGAAGTCAGCAGAGGCGAGGCCGCCTGCGGCATGGCCATCGACACCTACGGCCTGCGCGCCGTGGCCGAGGCGGGCGAGGACCGCATGAGTTTCCACCTGCCCGACGGGCTCACCGTGATGAACCCCGACGCGCTGGGCGTGCTCAAGGGTGCCCCGGAGCCCGAACTGGCCGAGCTGTTCGTGCAATTCGTGCTCTCCGAAGAGGGCCAGAAGTTGTGGATCCTGCGCGCGGGCGCCCCCGGAGGGCCCCGGGAGTTCACACTCTACCGGCTGCCGGTCATGCCCGGCCTGATAGAGAGATACCCCGAGCACACGGCCGTCACGCTGGACCCGTTCCAGTTCGAGGCCGGCGTCGAGTTCGACTCGGCGAAAATGAGCAAGCGCTGGCGCATACTGAACGACCTGTTCGGCGCGCACATCATTGACACCCACGACGAGCTGGCCCGCGCCTGGAGGCGGGTTCGGCATCTGCCGGAGGACGACCCGCGCAAGCGGCAACTGCTGGAGCCCCCTGTCTCCGAGGAGGCTCTCATGGAAATGGCAGAGGACAAGTGGGGTGACCCCTACTTCCGCGCCCAGACGATCGCCGGCTGGTCCAGGCAAGCGCGCGCCCTCTACAGAAGACTGGCGAGGGAGCACTGATGGTCGGAGTTACGCTCAAGGGAGTGGCGAAATACTACGGCGAGACGATGGCCGTCAAGGACGTTTCGTTCCAGGTGGGCAAGGGGGAGCTCTTCTTCCTGCTCGGCCCTTCCGGCTGCGGCAAGACCACCATCCTGCGCATGATGGCGGGTTTCTTGCAGCCTGACTCGGGCAGCATCTACTTCGACGACCGGCCCATAGACGACGTGCCGCCCCACCGGCGCAACACCGGCATGGTCTTCCAGAACTACGCCCTCTGGCCACACATGAACGTGGCGGAGAACGTCGCCTACGGCCTGCGCGAGCGCAAAGTCAGCCGCCAGGAGCGCGAGCTGCGCGTGGGAGAGGCGCTGGAGACGGTGCGCATGAGCGCCTTTCGCGACCGCATGCCCAACCAGCTGTCCGGCGGCCAGCAGCAGCGCATCGCCCTGGCCAGGGCCCTCGTCATCGAACCCGACGTCGTCTTGCTGGACGAGCCGCTCTCCAACCTGGACGCCCGCCTGCGGCTGGACATGCGCGAGGAGATACGCCGCATCCACGACGAGACGGGCATCACCATGGTCTACGTGACCCACGACCAGAAAGAGGCCCTCTCGATGGCCGACCGCATGGCCGTCATGAGCATGGGCCACGTGCAGCAGGTGGGCGAGCCGCGCACCGTCTATCGCCGCCCGCAGAACCGGTTCGTGGCGGAGTTCGTCGGCGAGGCGAACATGATCGCGGGCAAGCTGCTCTCGCTTCGAGACGGCACGGGCGTGGTCGAGACGGCCCTGGGCGAGCTGCAGGCCCGCATCGCCGGCCAGTCCCTGACCCCCGGCCGGCCCGTCGTCTGCATGGTGCGCCCCGAATGCCTGCGGTCCGGCCCGGCGGCCCTCAACGAGATAGCCGCGCTTGTCAGCAGCAGCGTCTACCTGGGCGACGTCGAGCAATACGTGCTGGCCGCCGGCCAGGAGCGGCTGCTGCAGGTGCGGGCCAACCCCGCCCCCACCCCGCCCGGCCCGGGCCAGGAGGTGTCCGTGCACTTCCGGCCGGAGGACGGCGTCATCCTGCCGCGCGAAGACTGAGGAGCTCCCGTGAAGCGCACCCCCGCCATCCTGTTAGGCCTCGTGCTGGCCTTCCTGGCGCTGTTTCTGTTCTACCCCCTGCTCTACTCCTGCCGGGGCGCCTTCTTCGACGGTTCGATGCTGCTGAACGCCGGGGACGTGCGTAACTGGCGGCTGCTGTGCACCGAGATCGCCGAGGCACGCCAGCGGCCGGCCGGGCGCGTGCGCGAATTGCTGCCCGGGGATGCGCTCGAGCTGATGGAGCAGACCGCGGAGGGCTGGATGCCGCAGGAGGCGGACCGCGCCCGGATGCTCGACGGCCTCAACGCCGTCCTGCGCAACCCCGACTTCTACCGCCCCGAGGACTTCCCCGGCGTGGACGTGCCGGACGGACTGCCCGAGCTCTACCGCATGGAGGCCGAGGAACGGGCCGAGGTGCCGGGGCAGCAGGTCGTCCGGCTGAATCGCCGGCTTGTGGAACGGTCCTTCCCCGATCTGATAGCGCGGCTGAGAACCGACGCAGGCCACTTCACGCTGGCCTTCTTCAAGTTCTTCTGGACCGACACGCTGACCCGGCAGTCCATCCTCAACAGCCTGGCGCTGGGGGTGGTGGTCACGCTGCTGACCGCCTGCATCGCCCTGCCGCTGTCGGTGTTCGTGGTGCGGTACGACTTCCCGGCCAAGTCGCTGCTGACCGGCCTTCTGCTGCTGCCGATGATCATGCCGCCGTTCGTCGGCGCCATCGGCATGCAGCAAATGCTGGCACGGTTCGGGTCTGTGAACCTGCTGCTGATGCGGGCGGGCCTCATCAGCGCGCCGGTTGACTGGCTGGGCGGGGCCCGGTTCTGGGGCGTTGTGCTGATGGAGGTGCTGCACCTCTACCCGATCATGTACCTGAACTTCGCGGCCGCCCTGGCCAACGTGGACCCTTCCCTGGAGGAGGCGGCCGTCAACATGGGTTCGAGCGGTCGTCGCCTGTTCCGCCGCGTGACGCTGCCGCTGATGATGCCGGGGCTGTTCGCCGGTTCGGTCATCGTCTTCATCTGGGCGTTCACGGACCTGGGCACCCCGCTGGTGTTCGGCTACCGGCGCGTGGTGCCGGTGCAGATATTCCTGCAGGTGCAGGAGCTGGCGGCCAACCCCCAGGGCTACGCGCTGGTGGTGGGCGTGCTGGCCATGACGGTCCTCATCTTCCTGGCCGCCAAGCGCGTCTTCGGGCTGCGGGCCTACCAGTCCATGACCCGCGGTCGCTCCGGCACCGCTGCCCGGCGGGCCGGCCCTCTGGCCTCGGCCGGCATGGTGGGCTTCATGGTCGGCATCATCCTGCTGGCGTGCCTGCCGCACATCGCCGTGGTGCTCACCGCCATGCAGGAGCAATGGTTCATGAGCGTGGTGCCCACCAGTTACACCACCGCCCACTTCCACAGCGCGCTGGCCCACCCGCTGACGCTGACCAGCATCCGCAACAGCATCATGCTCAGCAGCCTGAGCACCGTGCTGAACCTCCTGCTGGGAGTGATCATCGCCTACCTGCTGGTGCGCGTGGCCTTCCGCGGGGCGGCGGTGCTGGATGCGCTGGTCATGCTGCCCCTGGCTATTCCGGGCATCGTGCTGGCCTTCGGCTACGTGGCCGCCTTCAGCCGGGTGCCCATAGCGCCGGACGCCGGCCCGGTGAGCAGGTTCCTGTTGGAGGCGCGGGGCGCGCTGGACCCCCGCCGCAACCCGTTCCCGCTCCTGGTGGCCGCCTACTCGGTGCGGCGCCTGCCCTACATGGTGCGCGCCGCCTACGCCGGCTTCCAGCAGATCAGCGAACAGCTCGAGGAAGCCGCCATCAACCTGGGCTCCCCACCCTTGAGGGCCATCAGGCGCGTCACCGTGCCCCTGCTGAGCGCCAACCTGGTGGCCGGGGGCATCCTGGTGTTCGCCTTCGCCATGCTGCAGGTCAGCGAGAGCCTCATACTGGCCATGAGGGAGGTGCATTTCCCCATCACAAAGGCCATTTACGCCCTCATTTCCCGCGTCGGCGACGGCCCCTACATCGCCAGCGCCCTCGGCGTCTGGGCCATGGTCTTTCTGGGCGTCTCGCTGGTGACCGCCGGCCTGCTGCTGGGCCGGCGCATGGGGCAGCTCTTCCGCGCCTGAGCAGCGGCGTACCCCCCGGGAACGGCGAACCACCACGGCACGACGGCCACGCCCTCGAAGGGAACCACGTGACGCTGAGAACATGGAGGAGACGACACCGGGAGGGCTGCCAACTCTCCGGGCGACCCGGTCAGCCCTCGCCCACCACCAGGTACTCCCGCAGCGCCTCGGTGGCGAAGCGGCCGCAGCGCTTGAACATCAGGTCAGTGGTGCCGGCCACGTGCGGGGTCATCACCACGTTGTCCATCCGCCGCAGCGGGTCGTCCAGGGGCGGCGGCTCGGGCTCGAAGACGTCCATGTAGGCGCGGATGCGGCCGGTGGCCAGTTCCTTGCGAAGGGCCTTTCCGTCCGTGAGCGCCGCGCGGGCGGAGTTGATCAACAGGGCGCCGTCCTTCATCCGGGCCAGTTCCCGTGCACCGATCATGCCCCTCGTCTGCTCGGTCACCGGGGCGTGGAGGGTCACCACGTCGGCTGTCGAAAGCAGCGTGTCCAGGTCCGTCAGCTCGACGCCGAGCGCTGCCGCCTCTGTCTCGTCGACGGCCGGGTCGAAGGCCAGCACGCGGCAGTCGAAGGCTCCCAGGTAGCGGGCCACGATGCGCCCGACCCGGCCCAGCGCCACCAGGCCGACGGTGCTCCCGTTGAGTTGGCCGGCCTCGTGGAAGGAGGGCCACTCGACGCCGGATTTGATCTGCCGGTCGTAGAAGTCGAACTTGCGCAGCCCGGCGATGGCGGCCCCGACCGTCCATTCGGCGACGGCCTCGTTGCAGGCGTCGGAGGCGTCTATGACCTTCACCCCGGCGGATTCCCATTGGGGCGCGACATCGTTGTGCTGCCCCCACCAGTGGGAGACCGAGGCCACCTCGACGGTGCCGGCCTCCCGCAGGATATCGGCGGTTATCGCCTCGGCGCCCGAGCCGTTGAGGGACAGAATGGCGCGGGCGCCCGTCAGGACTTCCACGAGTTCCTCGCGCGAGGGATCTTCCTCACGTCGCCCGTGATTCGTCACCTCGGCGAACGAGCCCAGCAGGCGCTCGTTCTCCTCGTCCATGTAAAGGTCGTAGGGCAACCACGTCACGACGCGGTGTATGTAGATGCGCGGTCTTGCCATGTCGGTCTCTCCAGCTATCGAGGCCTGCAAAAGTAATGTTCAGCCCGCAAAAACGTTGTCATTCTGAGGAGGGCCTGAGCCCGACGCCGTACGGCGAACTCGGAATGATATCATCAGCTTTACCGGGCTCAAGAAACGGAAGGGTCAGTATGCCCGACCTCCGGGCGGCTGTCCAGCGGCGCGATCTTGCTTTTTGCCCGCCCCGGCCCTACATTGCGCGGCGGCAATGGAGTAGAACACTCTGGCACTGGAGGAGGACGAGCATGACCCCCGTGCAACCGAGATACCTGATGGCGCTCCCTCGCGGGGGAGGACGTGTCTTCCTGGCGTGGCGGCTCCTGGAAGAGGACCCGCCGGACCTGGGCTTCCACGTCGAGCGGCGCGCCCCAGGCGGGCGGTGGCAGCGCGCCACCTACGAACCGATCACCGATTCGACGAACTACGCCGAGCAGGCCCCCATCACCGGCGCGGTCGAGTACCGCGTGGTGGCGCAGGGCGCAGAGCCCCGTCCCTCCCTGCCGGTCGAAGCGGACACCGGCGCGCCGGCGACCATGAAGGTCGTGGACGCGCCGCTTGCGGCACCCGCAGGCGGCACCCACCACCTGGCCGCCGGGGAACTCTTGAACGACGGCCGCACGGGGTTCGTCTGCGCCTCCCTGCAGGAGGGGCGGCACGTGCTGCACGCCTACGGACCGGAGGGGCGCCACCTCTGGCACCGGCCCCTGGGCTACCCCGCGACCCTCCAGATAGGCCACTCCTGCGGGCCATACCTGGCCTGGGACGTGAATCACGACGGCCGGACCGAGGTGGTCTGCCGGCTTTCCCGCGGCGACTGGACGCGCCAGATCGAAGAAGCCGCCTCAGGGGCCGGCGAGAGCTTCAGCGCCCCGCCGGGCCCGAACGACAGGCTCTGCGCCCTGGACGGCGAGACAGGGGAAGTCGTCTGGGAGGTGCCCTGGCCGGGCGAGACCTTCGAGGCGCACATGACCCTCGGATACCTGCGCGGACGGGACGAGTGCCCCGCCGTGGTCATCCATGACGGCCGGCCCTACGACACCTCCCGCCTCTACGCCATGGACGGTCGCGACGGCAGCGTGCTGTGGCGCCTCTCCCAGGACCGCCCCACCGGCCACAACCTGGACATCGGCGACATCGACCGGGACGGCGTCCAGGAGGTCATCGCGGGCGGCGTCTGCTACCGCGGCGACGGCACGGTCAAGTGGGAGGCCGAGCCCTTCGGCCACACCGACATCTCCAAACCCTGCAACATAGATCCCTCCCGACCCGGGCTGGAGGTCTATTTCGCGGTCGAATCAGGCGACGGCAACCCCGGCGTCTATCTGGTGGACTGCGAAGGCCGGACAATCTTCAAGGAGCCCTTCCGGCACGCGCATTTCGGCTGGATCGCGCGTCACACCGAGGAAGTGCCGGGGCTCCAGCCCCACACCGCCGAGGACGCCCGAGCTGAGTACGGCGCCGGGGACGCCGGGATGCGCGAGAAGGAACACAACCCCATCTTCCTGCCGGACGGCACCCACTGGCTGGACCTGACCGAGTGGCAGCGCAAGAACTTCGTGCCCGTGCAGTGGGACGCCGGCCCGCGCACCGTCTTCATCGTGCGCAAGGAGAACCGAATCGTGAGGCTGCTGGACGACGGCGCGATCGAGGACATCTGCGACCTGCCCGCCGGCGGCCGCTACGGACGCAACCTGCTGTGCGCCGACCTAGCGGGCGACTACCGGGAGAACATCGCCACGCTGGACCGCGAGCGCGACCGGCTCATCGTGCTGGCCAACCCCGAGCCCGCCGGCCGCCGCGGCTACTCCCCATACACCGACTTCGACTACCGCCACGACCGGAGCCAGCACGGTTCGGGTTACTACATTTACGTTGCGCCGCCCCTGACGTACGTCTGACGGGGGAGAGCTGAGCACCGCAGCACGGACGGACACGGACAGGCACGGACAGACGCGAAGTCACGCCGCCTCATGCCTGCCGCGCGGCCCAGTGCATGCCGCGGCGCACTATCTCTCGGGCCTCGGGCACGTCGAAGTCCGCCGCCACGTGCCCCAGCGAACAGTAGAAGACGCGCCCCCCGCCCCACATGCGCTTCCAGGCCACGGGCATGACCGTACCCTCGATCCACGGGGCGTGCTCGGCGCCGAACGTCGTCGTAGCCAGCACTTCGTTTCCGGGGTCCACGTGCATGTAGTACTGCTCCGAGTGCATCGCGAAGTCGCCCAGCCCCTCGACGATGGGGTCTTCCGGCTTGATGATGTTGACCTCGTAATCAATGACGCCGCCGGGGTGGGCGACCCACTGCCCGCCGGTCATCCACTGATACTCGGTGTTCTGTCGGAATGAGTCGCACATCCCGCCGTGCCAGCCGGCGATGCCGACCCCGCCCCTGACCGTCTCCAGCAGGGCCGCTTCCTGCTCACCCGATATCTGGCTCATCGTCCAGACGGGGACGACGAGGTCCAGGGAGCCCATGAGGTCTTCGTGGACATAGGCGTCCAGGTCGTTGACCATGACCACGTCGAACCCGTCGTCGGTGAGCACGGCCTCGAATATCTCGGCGCACTGCTTTGGCTCGTGGCCGTCCCAGCCGCCCCAGTTTATCAGTGCCTTCGGCATTGAGGGGTCTCCTTCTCTGTGTCCCACCTTGCTCACACGCACAGGCGGTCAATCGTAGCGGGCGGGCGCGGCGCACGCAACCCCCGCGGCGCGCCCGCGTCCGCGCCGTTTGTTGCGCGGCCAGCCGGGCGGTGGTATCCTTGGAAGGAGCTCTCCTCGCCCGTGCGCCCATCTGTCTCCGAGAGAGAAGCATGCTGACCGACAATATCCTTGACCTTATCGGCAACACGCCGTTGCTGCAGCTTGCCGGCGAGCGCGTCTACGCCAAGGCCGAGTTCCTCAATCCCGGCGGCAGCATCAAGGACCGCGTGGCGCTGGCCATGCTGGAAGGGGCCGAACGTGACCACCGGCTGACGTCGGAGTCCGTGATCGTCGAGCCGACCTCCGGCAACACGGGCATCGGCCTGGCCCTGGTCGGACGCCTGAAGGGCTACCGCGTCCGCATCGTGATGCCCGAGGACATGAGCGAGGAGCGCAAGAAGTTGATCAAGGCGCTCGGGGCGGAACTCGTGCTCACCCCCTCGGAGGCGGGCATAGTGGGCGCGGTGGAACGGGCGCACGAGATGGCCGAACAGGACCCGCGCGTCTTCATCCCCCAGCAGTTCGAAAACCCGGACAACCCGCGGGTGCACTACGAGGAGACGGCCCGGGAGTTGTGGCGCCAGATGGGCGGCAGGATCGCCTGTTTCGTCGCCGGCGTCGGCAGCGGCGGAACCCTTCAGGGCGTGGGCCGGTTCCTGCGGGAACACAAGCCGGACGTGCGCATCGTGGCGGTCGAGCCGAAGAACGTCTCGGCGCTTCTGGGCCATGAGCCCGGCCTGCACCAGATACAGGGCATCGGGGACGGCTTCATCCCCGGCGTGCTGGACACGTCCCTGGTGGACGAGGTGATCGAAATCAGCGACGAGGAAGCCATCGAGACCACGCGCCGCCTGGGGCGCGACCTCGGCCTGCTGGTGGGCATCTCCTCGGGGGCCAACGTCCGGGCCGCCCGCCGCCTGGCTGAGCGCCTGGAAGGCAACGTGGCCACGGTGCTGCCGGACCGCGCCGAGCGTTACTTCAGCACGGCCCTGCTGTAGAAGGCCGAACAGGGGCCGCTGCCTCACCGCGTTCGTGCGCGGCGGCGGGCACATGCCCCGTGCCCTCAGTGCCTCCTTGTTTCTGCATCGACGTGGTGTTCCTCGTACCCCGTGGTTGGCCGTTTCTCACGGAAGACCGGTCACCCGCCGCGGATAATGTCGCTCATGGTCATCCCGCCCCGGCGCCGGCCCGTGAGCGAGCTGTGCAGCCCCAACAGCACCAGCACTCCGCCCCCGACCAGCCACCAGATATCGGGCCCCTCCGCGCCGAAACCCAGCACCCCCCACAGACCGGAGAAGAAGAGCCCGAGGTACCAGAGCCCCCCGGCGAGCGGCACGGAAAGCCCCCCCAGGCACCGCAGCCAGAGCGTCATCATGACCCCCACCGTGACGGCCCCTCCCAACAGCGCCGTGAGCAGTTGCGCCGGCCGGACGTCGAAGATGCCGGCGCCTGTGCTGATACAGGTGACCAGCAGGCAGGCGGCCCCGATTCCCGTCACGAGCGCGGCCACGGGCAGGACCTTCTCCTCCTGCACCAGGGGCCGTGCCAGCAGCCAGAAGATGCCCCAGCTTGCGGCGGCGGCAATGCCGAGCAGCAGCCCCCGCGCCCCGCCGCCGTCGCCGGCCCCCGGCGGCACCATCATGATGCAGCCCACGAAGCCGAGCACCAGCCCGAAGAAAGTCCGCCCGTCGGCCCTTTCAGCGGCGAAAGCGCTGAACACCCCCGCCCCCAGCGGGGCGGCGTAGAAAAGCAATTGGGCCCGCGCCGGCGGCACGGCGGCCAGGGTCAGCGAGCGCAGCACCCAGAAACCGTAGCCCCCCAGACCGGCCAGGAGAATGAAGTGCGTCTCGCGACGCTTGAAGACGTCCAGCTCATCCATGCGGCCGCTGAGGAACAGAACGCCCAGCAGCGCGCCGGCCGCGCCGAGCACCAGGTAGAAGGACAGCACGAGCGCGGGCGCTCCCCCCGCGCGCAAAGCGTCCGTCAGATGGAAGTTGGGGCTCCACAGGAGCGCCGCCAGCACCCCGAGCGCAATAGATGTCCTCTGGGGAAGACGCATGTGCCCTCCGATGTGCCGCCGCCTGCCGGGCGGCCGTCCTGCAAGTGCCCGTGCGAGCCACCTTTGTAATGCACACCGCCCCGCCCGTCAAGCTCTACGCTCTCCGCACCCCCGGCGGTTGCGCCTCTGCCGTCGTGCAGTCGCCGTTATTCAGTCGCTGCGTTGTGTCCGTCCTGGTGGTCGCCGGTGGGGGGCAGTCGCAGCCCCCGCGCCTGTTTGACGCTGACGCGAGCCGGGCATACAATGCGGAAAATGGGAGGGTTCTCCGGGGGAGTATGAGATGGCGCTCATAGAGTGCGAACTGAGCCGCGTGGTGCTGGACGAGGCCCACGACCGGCAGATAGTCGTCCTGAAAGAGAAGGGCGGCGAACGCCAGATGCCCATCATCATCGGGTTCTTCGAGATATGGGCCATCCACCGCACGATAAACGACGAGCCGCCGCCGCGGCCACTGACCCATGAACTGTTCGGCAGCGTGCTGGACACCCTGGGTGTGCGCATCGAGAGAATCGTCGTCAGCGCGCTGCGCAACGACACCTTCATCGGTCGGCTCTACCTTGTGCAGGACGGGCAGCAGTACGACGTGGACACGCGTCCGAGTGACGGCATAGCGCTGGCCGTGCAGAAGAACGCGCCCATCTACGTTGACGAGGAGGTGCTGAACGAAGCATCCGGCGGGTTCTGAGAACCTGCCCCGCTGCGTTGCGCAGCGGCGGACGTCTATCCACAATGCTCGCGCAGGGCGTCTATGAGGCGCATCATGTCCGGCGGGACGGGCGCCTCGAAGGTCATCTCCCTTTCCAGCGCCGGGTGACGTATGGTGAGCCGCCGCGCGTGCAGGGCCTGCCGTGCCAGCAGGGGTTCTTCGTCCGGAGGGTGCTCCGCCCCTGTGATGTCGGAGAGGTAAATCGCCTTGCGGTGGCCGTAGAGGGAGTCCGCCACGATGGGATGGCCGATGTAGCGCAGGTGAACGCGGATCTGGTGGGTGCGGCCGCTGTGAGGATAGCAACGCACCACGGTGAAGCGACTGTAGCGCTCGGCCACGCGGTAGATGGTTCGGGCTTGCCTGGAGCGGCGGCCCTCGACCATCATCTTCTCCTGCCGCCGCTCGTGCCGGCCGATGGGGGCATCTATCCGGTCGGCATCCAGGTCGAACCGCCCCTCGCAGACGGCGACGTATTCCTTGTCCGTGGTGCGCTCCTCGAACTGCCGGGCGATGGCCTCGTGGACGCTCTCATCCTTGATGATGAGGATGACGCCGCTGGTGTCCCGGTCGAGCCGGTGGACGATTCCCGGCCGGAGGGCGCCGGAGACCTGGCTGAGCTGCTCGAAGTGGTGCACCAGCGCGTTGACCAGCGTGCCGGTCTGGTGCCCGCGGGAGGGATGGACGACCAGGTCGGGGGGCTTGTTGACCACCACGATCCAGTGATCCTCGTAGATTATCTCCAGCGGAATGTCCTGGGCCGGCACCTCCTCGTGCCGCCGCGTGGGCACCACCGCCCGCACCTGGTCCCCGCGGGAGGGGCGGTAGGACGGCTTGACGGGCCGGCCGTTGACGGTGATGGCACCCTCGTTGATGAGCGCCTTGATGAAGGTGCGAGAGTAGTCGGAGAAGCGCGCCGCCAGGTAGGCGTCCAGCCTGCGGTCCTCGTTGCGACCGGCGACCTTGAACTCGTAGCGTTGGAGTTCGCACTCGGCGTCCTCAAAAGGTTTTTCGGCGGACTCGGCGTTCACGGGCGGCCCCCCTCAGACGGAGGAAGCGTGCTGGTCCAGGACTTCCCCGTAGCACTGCAGCGTGCGGCG
The DNA here is from genome assembly GCA_003551305.1 of Candidatus Brocadiaceae bacterium. Classification (GTDB taxonomy): domain Bacteria; phylum Planctomycetota; class Brocadiia; order SM23-32; family SM23-32; genus B1Sed10-231. Next base: position 13,022 of record PUMJ01000196.1, on the reverse strand, counting down.
GGCGTTGAGCCGGATGTTGAAGTGTTCGGCCACGGCCTGGCGGGCCTCCTGCCCCATCCGGCGCGCCATCTCCCTGTCGCTGATCAGGCGGCGGATGGCCTCCGCCAGCCCCTGCACGTCGCCCTTGGGCACAAGCAGCCCCGTGCGGCTGTCCTCCACGATCTCGCACGCGGTGCCCGTGTTGAACGCGACCACCGGCCGGCCGTGCCCCATCGCCTCCAGAATGCTGAAGCCGGAAACGTCCACCTGGCTGCTCTGCACAACGATGTCGATGGCGCCGAGCACATCGTCGTAAGAAGCGAACTCGGTCACCAGGGTTACGCAGCGCTCCAGCCCGAGATCGCCTATCAGCTTGCGCACCCGCGGCAGTTCCTGCCCCTGGCCGGCGATGACGAACTGGGCGTCCGTCTTGCTGCGTATCAGCACGGAGGCGGCCTGCACGAAAAGCTCGTGCCCGCGAAGCTCTTCCACCGGCCCCAGCGAACCGACCACGGGGCTGTCCCCCTGGAAGATGGGTGGCAGCTGGTGCTCCTGCAGGGCGTTTACATCTATGCCGTTGTGGACGACTTCTATCTTCCTGCGGTCCACCTTGCACTGGTTGACCAGGCCCTCGCGGACGCTCTGTGTGGTGGCGACGATGCCGGCCAGGTGACGGGAGAGCTTACGCAGGGCGCGGGGGGACTCCGGCATGCCGTGCAGCGTCAGCACAAGGGGCAGTTTCGTCTCCTTGCTCAGCAGCTTCAGCGCGTCGGCGGCGCGGTAGCTCTGGGCGTGCACTATCTGAGGGGCGAACCTCTCGACCGCCTCCAGGAACTCCCCGTGCCCGAGCCGGAACCGCAGCCCCTCCAGGGTCTCGAACACCTGCGTCGGCACGCCTGCCCGCTCCAGCGCGGCGAGACACGGCCCCCGGACGCAGAAGACCCTCACCTCCACCTCGCCGCCGACAAGCTGGCTCGCGAGCTGAACGGTGTACTCACTGGTGCCCCGGGCCGCCATTCGCGGGGCCAGCAGCAGCACCTTCCTGACGTGAACCGGTTCTGTAGACATGGGCAGGGCTCATGCAGCCGGAATGAAGGGTCGCGTCGTGATATGTATCTTACAAGCTGCACGGGCCCTTGCCAACCGGCGCCTCCTTGTGTGCGCGCGCGGCGGGCCGGTACAATAGAGTTGAAACGTTCTGCTCAGGGAGCCGAGCCATGGTTGACCGACAGACACTGACCGCTGAGTTTTGCGTCATCGGGGGCGGCATGGCAGGCCTGTGCGCCGCCCTGGCCGCCGCCCGTTGCGGCGCCGACACCGTGCTCGTACATGAACGCCCCGTCCTGGGGGGTAACGCCTCCAGCGAGTGCCGCGTCCACATAACCGGGGCCAACCAGCACGGAAAACGACCCGATGCCCGGGAGACCGGCATACTGGAGGAACTGCAACTGCGTGACCTGGCCGTCAACCCGCACCGCAACTACTCCATCTGGGACACTGTCCTCCACGAGACCGCCACCTACCAGCCGAACCTCCGCCTCGTGCTGAACTGCTCCGTGCACAGCGCCCGCATGGACGGCCCCCGCATCGCCTCGGTGACCGGCTGGCAGATGACGACGCAGAAGCAGATCACCATCGAGGCACGCCAGTTCGCCGACTGCACGGGGGACGGCATCACCGCGCCCATAGCCGGCGCGGAGGCCCGGCGCGGCCGCGAGGGGCGCGAGGAGTTCGGCGAGTCACTGGCCCCCGAGCAGCCGGACGACAAGACGATGGGCATGACTTGCCTGTTCTGCGCCGTGCCCACCGACGAGCCCCAGCCCTTCACCCCTCCCGAGTGGGCCTACACCTTCAAGTCGGCCGACGAACTGCCCCACCGCCGGCCGGGACATCTGCGCTGCGGCTACTGGTGGATTGAACTCGGCGGCGAGGGCGACTCCGTCGCCGACACCGAAGAAGTCCGCGACGAACTGCTCAAGATCGTCTTCGGCATCTGGGACCACGTGAAAAACCACGGCGACTACGGGGCCGAGAACTGGCGGCTGGACTGGGTGCAGTTCCTGCCGGCCAAGCGTGAGAGCCGCCGCCTGGTGGGCGAGCACCTCCTGTGCCAGGGCGACATCGAGTCCGGCGGACGCTTCGAGGACACCGTCGCCTACGGCGGTTGGTCCATGGACCGGCACCCGCCCCGAGGATTCTGGCACGACGGCCCCCCGGCCCTGTTCGGCACGGTGCCGGACCTCTACGGCATCCCGTTGCGATCGCTCTACTCGGTCAACGTGCCCAACCTGTGGATGGCCGGCCGGGACGCCTCCTGCACGCATATCGGCCTGAGTTCCACCCGCGTGATGGGCACCTGCTCGCTGATGGGCCAGGCCGTCGGCACCGCCGCCGCATACGCCGTCCGCCGGGACATCTCACCGGCCGAATCCGCCCGCGCAGACGCCATCGACGCCGTCCAGCAGAAGCTGCTCTCTCAGGACTGCTACCTGCCGCGCTTCCGCCGCCGCTTCGGCGAGACCACACGCACCGGCCGGCTCACCGCCACGCAGGGCAGTCCGGAACCTCTGCGAGACGGCGTAAACCGCCCGGTGCAGGGCAAAGAACACTCCTGGTCGGGAGAAGCCGGTGGCTCCGTGGAGTACCGCTGGGACGCTGCCCGACCCATCACGTCCGTGTCGCTCGCCTTCGACAGCAACCTGAACGAGGAGATCGCCCTGAGCCTGCATCACGACAGGAACCGCACCGAACCGCCCCCGGAACTGGTCAGGGATTTCACCATCGAGGCGGAAGTGGATGGCGCCTGGCGGACCGTGCACACCGAGGAGGACAATCACCAGCGCTTCCGCCAGATATCTTTCAACGGGCTGATGGCGTCGGCCCTGCGCCTCACGACCCGGAGGACGCGGGGCGCCGCGCAGGTGCGCGTGTTCACCTTCGCGGTCAACGAACCTGCGCCGGACGAGTTCCCCTGATTTCCCGCCTCATCCTGACGGTGATGCGTGAACTTTTTGCGGATGTAGAACCACAAATGACTGAGAACGGCAGACTCACCGAGATCGAGGCGGTCGTGTTCGACATGGACGGCACGCTCACGCAGTCAAACCTGGACTTTGACCGCATTCGCGCCGAATGCGGCGCACCGCCGGGCCGACCGGTGCTGGAGCACATGGAGGAGCTGCCGCAGTCCGAACGCGGCCATGTGCTTGACGTACTGCAACGGCACGAGCGGCGGGCCGCCCGGGAGTGCTGCCTGCAGCCGGGCGCCATCGAGTTGCTGCGGGAACTGCGCCACCGAGGCTTCAAGACCGCCCTGCTGACGCGCAACTCGGCCGAGTCGGTCAGGACGGTACTCGAGCGGTTTCCGCTCCGGTTCGACTGCTGGCTGAGCCGGGAAGATGCCCGGCCCAAACCGTCGCCCGAGCCCCTGCTGAAGATTGCGCGTGCCCTGGACGTGCCGCCCGAGCGCATGCTGATGGTGGGTGACTACAAGTTCGACGTGCAGGCCGGACGGGCGGCGGGCAGCCGCACCGCCTTTCTGCTGACGGACGGCCGCCTCAGGCCGCCTGCGCAATGCGACCTCGTGCTAAAGAAACTGGCGGACCTGCCGGCCTGCCTGCCGGAGTCCGTGCCTGTGGGGAGAACCGTTGATGAAGAAACATAAGCTGCTTTCCCTGGTGTGTACGTTGACCCTGGCCGTCCTGCTGGGCGGAGCGGGGCCTGCCCTGGCGGACGAGGAGGCGGCGCCGGAGCAAGAACTCCCGCCGGAGGTGCGCCACGTGCTCTCCGAACTTGACGCGGCTAACGAAGAGCTTGAGGCTCTGACCGCCCGGGTCCGTTACGAACGCCTTATACCCCTGCTGGACGAGACGCAGAGGTCGCGCGGCTCGCTGACCTTCAGGAAACCCCACATGCTGCACCTGGAACTGGGCAGGCCGCGCAACGAGGAGGTCTGGTCCGACGGGCGGACCTGGTGGCTGGTCAGCCACAACTCGCGCCAGGTGGAGATATACGAGGCCACCGCCGAGGCCGGGCCGGAGACCGCCTTCCTGGACTTCGGCTACGGCCGGGGCAGCGAGGCCCTGCTGGAGGACTACGAGGTGAAACTCGTCTCGAAGGAAGAAACGCAGCACAACGGGGAGGCCGCGACCGAGTACCGCTTGCGGTTCACGGCGCGCCCGCCCCGCCGGGATGAGCCGCCCCCGCGCTACGCCACCATCGAGATCGAGCTCTCCAGCGACCGCTGGCTGCCTCACACGCTGGTGCTGCACGAAAGCGGCGGCGAGATACTGCACACCTATCGGCTGAGCCGCATAGAGCTGAACCCCGAACTCGACGATGACCGGTTTGATTACCGCTCCCCGCGCGGCTACACTGTGCTGCGGCCCGGCGAACAGTGAGGCGGCGGCCCCGTACGAGCCCCCCGACTTCCGGCAGAGCAGGTGTCCGAAACCGAGCAAACTCTCTACGAAAGCCCCGCCGGCCCCATCCTGCTGAGCGCGCGGGAGGGGCGGCTGGTGAGGGTGGTTCTGCTCGAGCACGCGCCGCCGCGGGCGTCTTCGGCCCGTCCCCGCGGCGCATTGCGCGCGGGCGTCGCGCTGCTGGAGGGCTACTTCGACGGCCGGAACCCGGAGACGCCCCGGCAGTTGCTGGACTTCTCCGGGGCCACCCCGTTTCAGCGGCGCGTCTTCGAGGCGTTGCTTGAGGTGCCCTTCGGCGCGGTGGTAACCTACGGCGAACTGGCCGCGCGCATCGGCCGGCCGGCGGCGGCGCGCGCTGTCGGCGGAGCCGTCGGACGCAACACGCTGCCCGTGCTGGTGCCCTGCCACCGCGTGGTAGCCGCCGGAATGCGGCCGGGCGGTTTCGGGGCAGGGCCGCGCTGGAAGCGGGCCCTGCTGGCACACGAAGGCTGGACCCTCGAGGAGGGCATCCTGGTGAAGAGCAGACACGGCGAGCCGAAGAAGTGCGTCTACGCCGGCAGCTTCGACCCCCCCACCGAGGGGCACATGTACATGATCGAACGCGGAGCGGAGCTGTTCGACAGCCTCATAGTCGCCGTGGGCATCAACCCCAACAAACGCTACACCTTCAGCGTGGCGGAGCGGCTAGAACTGCTGCGGGCGTGCACAGAGCCGATGAGCAACGTGACGGTGGACAGCTTCGAGAACCAGTTGCTGGTGCGCTACGCCCACTCGGTCGGGGCGGGCTACATCCTGCGCGGCATCCGCAGCGAGGAGGACTACCGGTTCGAACACCCGATGCGGAACGTCAACGAGGACCTGGCCCCCGAGATCACGACCATCTTCCTGATACCGCCCCGCGAGATCTGCGAGATAAGCAGCAGCTTCGTCAAGGGGCTGGTCGGCTTCGAGGGCTGGGAGGAGGTGGTCAAGCCTTACGTGCCGGAGCCGGTTTACAGAAAGCTGCTCAACAGCGAGTTCCGCTGGCACGAGACCAACGCCGGCCCCGAAGGCGGCGGGGATTAGCCGACCGCTGACGCGGCCGTCTGCTCACGGGAACAGCACGGGCAGCAGTTCCCGGTCGAAGTCCATCAACTGCTCCATGGCCCGATCCACTTCCGTGCACTGCAGTATGCGGCGCGCCATCTCACGGGCATCGTCGTACTTGACGGTGCGGATGATCTTCTTGATCTCCGGGACGACGAACGGCGGCGCCACGCTGAATGAGTCTATGCCGAGTCCGAGCAGCAGGATGGTGTAGATGATCTCGCTGCCCATCTCGCCGCACAGCCCCACCTTAATGCCCTTGTCGTGGGCGGCGTCCACCGTCATCTTGATCAGCCGCAGCACGGCGGGATGGAGCGGCTGGTACATGTCCGCCACGTGCTCGTTGGCCCGGTCGATGGCCAGGGTGTACTGGATCAGGTCGTTGGTGCCGATGCTGAAAAAGTCAACGTAGTCGGCGAGCACGTCGGCATAGACGGCCGCCGAGGGCACCTCGATCATGATGCCCACTTCCATCTCGTGGTCGTAGCTCTCGCCCGCGCGGTCGAACTCCTCCCGCAGGTCATTCAGCAAGCGGCGCAGGGTCATCAACTCCTCGGTGGAGGCGACCATCGGGAACATAACCTTGACCTCCCCGAGGGTGCTGACGCGCAGGATGGCGCGCAATTGCTCGCGGAGTATCTCCGGATGGTCCAGACAGTAGCGGATCGAGCGCCGCCCCAGGAAGGGGTTTTTCTCATGCGCCAGCTCGCTCTCCCCGACGAACTTGTCCGCCCCCAGGTCGAAAGTCCGGATGATGATGGGGCGACCGTCGAGCTGGCGCATGGCCTCGGTGTAGGCTTCGACGTGTTCCTGCTCGGTGGGCGCTGTCTCGCTGGTCAGGTAGAGGAACTCCGTGCGGTAGAGCCCGATGCCCTCAGCGCCGTGCTCGACGGCGCGGGTCACCTCGCGGGGGAACTCGATGTTGGCCATGATCTCGACGCGCCGACCATCGATGGTCTCGGCGGGCAGGTCGCGAAGCTCCTCCAGGAGCGTCATCTCCGTCTCGATGGCCTGGCTGCGCCGCTGTCGGTAGGACTCCAGGGTCTCCTCGTCCGGGTCCACGATGAGCAGACCCCGGTGGCCGTCCACGATGATCTGGTCCCCGCCGCCCAGGTCGTCGCTGACCGACCCCAGCCCCACCACAGCCGGGATGCCCAGCGCACTTGCGATGATGGCCGTGTGTCCGGTGGGCCCGCCGGCGTCCATCGCTATGCCCTTGACCCTCTCCTGGTCGACCGAGGCGGTCTGGCTGGGGCTCATGTCGTGGGCCACCAGGATGACGTCGCTGCTGAGGCTGTCCAGTTCCTCGCGGCGCGCCCCCAGCAGCCTGCGCAGCAGGCGCCTCTCCAGGTCATCCAGGTCCGCCACCCGCGTGGCCAGGAAGGGGTCATCGTGGAACATCTTTCGCCAGCGGCGCATGGTGCGGGAGACGGCAAACTCGGCGGTGTACTTCTTGTCCCGGATGCGTTCAAGGAACTCCTGGCGGAAGTACTCGTCCTGGAGCATGTCGGCATGGGCACTGAAGATCTCGGCGATCTTCGAGCCGGCTCTCTCTGTCACGTGGCCGGAGAGGTCTTCGAGTTCTTTGCGGGCCTCGGCCATGGCCTGCTCCAGGCGCCCCACCTCGCTCTCGATCTGGCTTTCGGAGATGAAATGCCGGGGGATGCGCACCCCCTCCGCCTCCAGCAGGAAAGCCTCTCCTATGGCGATGCCCGGACTTACGGGAATTCCTCGTTTGATCTCCATGCTCAGCCGCTCTTTCGGCCTTTGCCGACCATCTCATCCTCGATGTAGAAGCAATGCCCCGCCAGGTTCTCCAGCACGGCGCGCGCCTGCTCGGCGTCCTCTCCTGCGATCTCGAAACGGGGCCGGGAGGTGGCGGCCAGGCCGACTTCCATGAGCGCCTCGCGCTGCTTGGCGTCAACCTCAACCGAGTCAACCTTCGCCCGAATGTCGCTGTCGAAACAAGAGGCCAGAGCGGCGAGCCGGTCTATGTGGCGTTCGGTGCAGGACTCGACCTCCAGGTTGTCCTCCACGAAGAAGTCCTGCTCGGCCAAAAAGCGCAGGACGCTGGCGCACTGGCGGGCGTCGGGACCGCAGGCGGTGATGGTCATCTCATCGCCGTGACGGCCGCCCAAACTCATCAGGTTCATCACGCTCTTGCCCGGCACCCTGCGGCCGTTGATCTCGACTTCGACTTCGGACTGGAAAAGGCGCGCCAGCTCGGCAAAGCGCTGCACCGGGCGAACGTGGAAGCCCAGTTCGTTGCCGATTCTGACCTTCACTGTGTGGTTTTGTGGCTCAGCCATTCTGCCTGGGTCCCGGTCAAGAAGGTTCCGGCCACGCCCGATGAACTCCGCGCGGCTGCCTACCTGTCCATCTCCGCCACCAGTTCGATGACCTCTTCAGCATTCGAACTCTGGGCGACGAACCGGCGGAAGTCCGGGTTCTGGACAAGCCGGGTGATCCGCTCCATGATTGCGATGTACTCGTCCGTATGGTCCCGCGGAGCCACCACCAGGAAGACCTGGTGGACCGGCTGGCCGTCGAGGGCGTTGAACTCGATGCCCTCGCTGGAGTAACCGAAAGCGACCAGCGCCTTCTCCAGCCCCTCCAAACGGGCGTGCGGGACGGCCACCCCTTTGCCGATGGCCGTGGTGCCCAGTTCCTCCCTTGCGATGATCTTCTCCAGGGCCGCCTCGACCAGATCATCAGGGACCAACCGGCCGCCCACCAGGTTGTGCAGCAGGGCGCGGATAGCGTCATCCCGCTCATCCTCCCGCAGTTCCATGCAGACTGCACCTTCACACAGATAATCCACCAGCGCCATATGTCGCTCCAAAAACCAGGTCACTTCTGTGGCCGCCGCCGGCCCTCGGGGGCGGCGCTATCCCGCCTTCACTCGGTCGGCCCCTGGCCTGTCCTGTTTTTCTTGTGGCTCACCAGCCTGTCGTGCAGTCGTCTCACCTGCTTCTGGAGCTTAGCGAAAGCGCTGTCAATGCACTTGTACATGTCGCTCCCTTTCGCTTCGGCCACCAGGTCAGAGCGATGGCACTTGGCCAGGATCTCCACAATCTGGTTCCCGGCATCCACGTCCAGAGTAACCGTCACGTACTGGATCTTGTTGTCGAAACGGGTCAACTTCTCGATGTTGTCCCGGATCTGCTGGTCCATTGCCTCTGTGACCTCGACATGCCTTCCCGCGATCTGGATGTCCACTCTTGACAGCCCCTTTCGCCGTGTAAAAGGAGTTCAGCGCCCTCTTTCAGCCCTCTTCGACACGCTGCGCCGTGCCGGTGGGCAGTTCGTTCATCCCGCCTCCACCCACAACGGGGCCGTTGCTGGTCAGCACCCCCGCCGTGATGAAAAAGCGGAAGGCTTCGTCTACGGTGATCTGCAGGCTGATCACCTCGTCCTGCGGCACCAGCAACGTGAAACCTGTCAGCGGAGCCGGAGAGTTCGGCACGAAAACCGTCAGCATCTCCTGATCCAGACGCTCACTGACCGCCTCCAGCCCGTCGCTGGTCACAAAGCCTAGCGAATACGTGCCTTCCAGAGGATACTGGACGGCCACAACGTCGCTGAACTTGCGCCGCTGGCGCTGGCCGAACAGAAAATCTGCCACGTTCCGCGCGTGAGGGTAGACCGACTTTATGACCGGGAAACGCGTGAAGAAACGGTCCACGTACCCTATCAGGCGCTCGCCGATGTAGCCGCGAAGGAAACGCCCCAGCAGGTAGACCAGCACGACCAGCAACGCCAGCCCCAACAGAACGCCCACAGAACGAGGAAAGTGCTCCGCCGCGTAGTCCCGCCGACGCTGCACCTGGGCCACAACCTCCGGCTCGGCATCCGGGAATACGAACCGGAACATCTGCTTGTTGCGGGTGATGGTTTCCTGGAAGAAACTGTTCGCCGCCCGACCCACGGTCGCGTCCATGTAACCGTAGAGCCAGACGAACACCATAATTGTCACAAGAATGGGGAAAAGAGCAGCCAGACCCGTCAGGAAGTTCCGTTTCAACCCGTCCCTGAAACCGGTCTCGCTCATCAGCGCCCTCAAGACTGCCGCCGGTTACACCGGTGACCAGATTTCCCACCTTAGTGATTGTAGCCACCGCGCAGCGCCTCGTCAAGAAAAACCCTTCCCAACGCATCCCCGCAAATGGCATTACCACTATTCTCACAAGTACTTAGGATAGGCCTCCTTTTCCATCAGCACCCGTTCCATACGCACCACTATGCCGCGTGTTGCGGAGAGCACCTCCCGGGCGTCCATCTCTGCCCGCCCCAGGCCTATCAGCTCGCCCTTGCCGGTCAGCACCGCCACGCGCGTGCCCGACGGGAAATCCTCAAGAGCGCTGACTCCCGGCACCGCCAGCGGATACCCCGTGCACAGGCTGTGCACCGCCCCGTCGTCCGCCCATACCAGGGGCAGCAGCCGTGCCACCACCTCCTCACCCGAGCGGACCATCCGGCGCAGCGCATCCGTCCGGCCGCGCCCGGCGGCCGCAGCGGCCGCCTCAAGCTCCCGCAGCGTAATGCACTCCTCCAGGACGAACTCCCCCGCCGCAAGGCGCCGAAGGCGCGTCATATGCGCCCCGCAACCCAGCCTCTGCCCCAGGTCATGGGCCAGCTTGCGGATATAAGTGCCGCCCTCGCAGCGGACGCGGAAGTCCACCCGCCGCCCCTCCCGTCCCGTCAAGTCCAACTCGTGCACGCGCCTCTCCCTCGCCTGCCGCTTGACGCTGCTGCGCACCGGCGGCACCTGCACGATGACACCGCGAAACTCCTCCAGGGCCTCTTCCAGTTGCTCCGCCGTCACCTCGCCGTGCAGTTGAAGGCTCCCCTCGTAGACCTTGTCCGACCCGAGGAACAGCTCACAGAGCGGCGTCGCGTCCTCCAGGAGGATGGGCAGTACGCCGGTCACTTTGGGGTCGAGCGTGCCGCCGTGGCCGCCCTTGCGCAGACCCAGCAGGCCACAGACCCGCTCGACGCAGCCGCGGGAGGTGGGGCCGGCCGGCTTGTCCAGCAGCACCGCCCCGCGCCGCAGGTGGTCGCCCAGGTCCCGCTCCTGCGGCGCGCAACCCAGTTGCGGGTTGCGGGTGAGCGGTTTGATGACGTACCTCTCCACAACGACCCGCCTACAGAGTGACGAGTTCGTAACGGCGCGTGCCCAGCCCGATCTCCTCCCCATAAGCGAGCTGCGCCTCGGGCAAGAGGTCGGGCCACGTCTCGGCGAACAGATCGCCCCCGTGGGCCTCGTTCACCAGGTCCACGGCGGCCTGATCAACGGCCACCGGGTCGGTGGAGGCCAGGATGCCCACATCCTCACAGATAACCTCCCCGGCCCGGCCCTCACAGTTGCAGTCTTTTGTCGTGCGATGGATGAAGGTGACAAAGCCCGTGCGGTCCGCCTTGTCCCGCAGGATGCCCCAGGCATACTCGACCATCTTCTCGTTGAAGGCCTCGGCGGACTCGTTCCAGGAGATTCCCACGGCGCCGACGGGGCAGACCGAGACGCACTCGCCGCAGCCGATGCATCGATCGTAATCAATGCGGGCGACGTCCTCCACCTCGATGGCGTCCTCCGGGCACCAACGGGCGCAGGTGCCGCACGCGATGCATTCCTCGTCGGTCACCTCGGGCCGGCCCGCGGAATGCTGGCGCAGCTTGCCCGCCCGTGAGGCCAACCCCATCGCCACGTTCTTGATGGCGCCCCCCATGCCGGCCAGCATGTGCCCCGTCAGGTGCGTGACGACCAGCAGCGACGGCATCAGGGTCAGGTCAGCCGCGACCGCCACCGTCCGGAAGTGCTTCAGGTCGACCGGCACCTCGACGTGCTGATGGCCTTTCAGCCCGTCCACGAACAGAAGGGGGCAACCCATCTTCTGCGGCCCGAACCCGTGCTCCAGTGCCAGATTATAGTGGTCGTAGGCGTTGGACCGCTGCCCGCGGTAGAGGGTCGAAGTCTCGACCAGGCAGGGGCGTCCTCCCGCCTCGCGGACCTCGTCCACAACCACTTTCACGAAAGCCGGGGGCACGTAACTCGTGTTGCCGCGTTCGCCGAAATGAGTCTTGATTGCCGTCAGATCATCCTCGCCGACCAGCGAGCCGAACCCGGCCGAGCGGAACAGGCGTTGCGTCTTCGCACAGATAGACTCCTGGCTCTCCTCACCCTCGAACGGGGCAAAAAACACATGGGCCGTCATCACGACGCTCTCACCTCTTGTCAGACGTTCGGGGACCAAACGATGCCTCGGAAGGTGGTGCCAGAGGCGGGATTTGAACCCGCACGGGCCGTGAGGCCCATCGGTTTTTGAGACCGACGCGTATGCCGATTCCGCCACTCTGGCACCGTCAGGACCCACTGCTTGGGCGGATTCTCACTGTAGTTCACCGCGCCGGACAAGTCAAGCCACAGGGCGTCATCGCAAGGCCGGGGCCGTTGAATGCTCACGCGCAGACGCCATTACGAACCATGCGTGCCATACCGCGTCGCAACAGCCGGGGCGGGCGAAGAAAGTCGTTCCCCTGCAGCGACCCGGTTTGTGCAACGCGAAGCCGGCCGGCGCGCGTTGACACTCCACTGCTCCCGGGGTTAGCATACTGGCGGAGAGGTGTCCGAGCGGCCGAAGGAGCGCGGTTGGAAACCGCGTGCACGGGTATCAACCCGTGCCGAGGGTTCGAATCCCTCCCTCTCCGCCACTTCTCCCCGCAGCTCTCCGGACGGACGGCGGGCAAGCCCCGGCTGCACCATGTGGCACAGCGGCCGGCCACGCCACCGCCAGAAGTCGGCCCCATGTCCGCGGCTTCCCTTCCCCGCTCACTGATGCCCTCCACGGCCGAAGTGTTGCCTGCGACTCCCCGGACTGCGTTGCCCGGCCTCCGATTGCATGGAAAGTCCGACGTTCGTCCAGTCGGCGCGCTCAGGGCCGCCGGTCGGTCAGCACCCGCGGCGCCTCCCGCAGGACGGCCTCGGGCCCGCCGGCTTCCCGCACGCCGTCCGCCGCGTACTCGAGAGTTATGTGCCCGGCGAAACCGCAGTTCCCCAGTAGCTCCAGGTAGCGACGCGGGCGCTTGGACTCCGGTGTCAGGGGGCGGTGGTCCCGCCCCTCGACCACGTCGTGCAGGTGCACGTGGGTAACCCGGCGCAGGAAGCGTTGCGGCGGCTCCGGCTCCTGGCCGTAGCGCTCGATGCCGAGGATGTAATGACCGGTATCCCAGCAGGCGCCCAGGTCGCAATCCGCGAGGGTCTGCATCAACTCGTGCCAGGTGTCCCCCACGCGGATGAGCGGCTCGCCGGGGTCGGTCGGCAACTGGTGCTCGACCACGGGGCGGATGCGCGGGTCGGCCTGCTCGGCCGCCTGCTCGAGGGCCGCGAAAAACAGGCGCGAACGCCGCACCATCTCCGCTCGCAGGGCCTCGACGTCAGTCTCGGTTGCCTCGTGGGCGTACTGGGCCGGGTGCAGCACCACGGGCACTTCGCCGCCCGCCGCCCCGGCGGCCAGCCGGCCGGCGCGCAGGACCGGCTCG
>PUMJ01000216.1 GCA_003551305.1 Candidatus Brocadiaceae bacterium | reverse complement strand
CCGGCGCCAGGCCGTGGAGGATATACTCTCCGACCACAGCCGCCACGTGGACGAACTGCGCTCCGCCTATGACCTGGTGGAACTGGAGTTCGCGCGCGGGCTCATCTCCCCCGACGAACCACTTGACAGCCCCGAGCGACGCCGCAGCGCCTACGGTGAGGCGCTGCGAACGGCCGCCGACGAGGTGGCCGGCGGCCAGGCCGAGGCCGTGGTCATCTTCGGAGACGGCTCCCACAACTACGGCCCGCACGACCCGGTCGAAGTGGCGGCCTCCCTCGGCGAACAGGGCATTGCGGTCCACACGGTGGGCGTGGGCCAGGACGCCGCCACGGCCCGGGTGCGCGACGTGAAGATGACCGAAACGACCGCTCCGCGCGCCGTGCCGCTCTTCAGCCGGTTTCCCGTCAGGGCCCAGATGCTCTCCCGAGGCGCCGAGGGAGAGACGGTCGAGCTGGAGCTGGAATACGACGGCCGCGTCGTCCAGACAAAGAGCGTCAGGATTACCCAACCCGAGGAGGTGGTGCCGCTGGAGTTCGAGGTCATCCCCGAGGAGGAGGGAGACTTCAAGGTCACCGTGCGGGCCACCCCCCTGCCCGACGAGCTGCTGGAGACCAACAACGAGGCCAGCGCTTTCGTCAGGGTCGTGCGGGAGGGGGTCACGGCCGGCTACTTCGACGTGCTGAGGCCGGAGAGCAAGTTCGTGGCGCGTGCCCTGTCCGGGACAGAACAGCTCCAGGCGCGCCGTCTGCTGGTGCTGCCGGGGCAGAGCCTGCCGGAGCCGGCCACCCGGATGGACCGTTACGACGTCGCCGTCATAGGGGACGTCTCGCCTGCGGCCTTCCGCCCCAGCAGCATACTGGACCTGAAACGCGGCGTGCAGGAGGACGGCAGGGGCCTGGTGGTGCTGCTCGGCCCCCACTCCTGGGACCGAAACGGCTGGGCGGACAGTCCGCTGGCCGACATACTGCCCGTGCGTCCCGGAGGCGGACCGCGGCCCGAGGAGGGCCGGCGGCGCTGGCTTGTGGATGACCGCCACGCCGACCATCCCGCCGTCGCCCTGGAGGCCACCCCCTCTGAAACACTGCGCGCCTGGGAGGAGGCGCCGCCCCTTGAGCGCGTCTTCACCGGACTGGAGCCCCGGGCAGGCGCCACGGTGCTGGCCGCCGACGAGGACGGCAACCCCCTGCTCGCAGTTCACCGCGCCGGCGCCGGCCGCGTCGCCTTTGTTATGACGGACACCACGCTGCGCTGGTTCTTCACCGAGGAGCCGACACAGGACCACCACCGCGGCTTCTGGCGCCAGCTTGTGCTCTGGGCCTCGGGCCGGGCGGACCGGGAGGAAACACGGGTCCAGCTGGAATTGAGCGAACGCCGCCTGTCGCCGGAGGAACCGCTGACCGTGGAGCTGCAGGTCCAGGAGCCGGACGGCCGCGCCGCCCGGGACGCCACCGTCAGCCTGCAGGTCGAGACGCCCGACGGCGAGCGCCGGCCCCTGCAGCCCAGCTTCTCCCGCGAGCGAGAGGCGTTTGTCGCCACGTACCGGCCGACCGAGGAGGGCGATTATACCGTACTGGCGGAGGCTCACCGGGCCGACGAACCGCTGGGCAGCGACCGCGCCCTGTTCTACACCACCAGCGTCAATCCGGAACTGGAGGACCCGATTGCAGACCTCAGGCTCCTGCGTCGTATGTCGGCCGCCACCGAGCAGGCCGGCGGACGCTACTACTCCTACCTGCAGGCGGGCGAGCTGCTGCGGCGCCTGGCCGAAGCCGGCGAACCCCTGCGGCTGGAAACTCACCGCCGGCGCGACATCTGGGACAGGTGGACCACCTTCGCCCTGCTGGCCGGCGTGCTTGTGACCGAATGGGCACTGAGAAAGTGGAAGGGACTGATATGAGCAGCCGACGCGCCGTGTTCCTGGACCGTGACGGCACCATGATAAGGGACGTCGGTTACCTGAACCAGGCCGACCAGCTGCAGGTGCTGCCCGGGGTTCCGACGGCTCTGCGCCTGCTGAGGGGGGCCGGCTTTCTGCTGGTGGTGGTGACGAACCAGAGCGCCGTGGCCCGAGGCCGGCTGACCGAGGAAAACCTGTGCGCCATCAACCGACGACTCAACACGCTGCTGGGGGAGTTCGAGGCGGGGGTGGACGCCTTCTACTACTGCCCTCACCTGCCGGCGGGCACCGTGGGACGCTACGCCCGCGCGTGCGACTGCCGCAAGCCCAGCCCCGGCATGCTCGAGCGGGCCGCCCGCGAACTGGACATTGACCTGCAAGCATCCTACAGCGTGGGCGATTCGGAGCGAGACGTGGAGGCCGGCCGCCGCGCCGGCTGCCGCACCATCCGGCTGGGGGACTGCCGCGAAGGAGCGGCCGAGACCTCGGCCGATGCCTGTGTGCCGGACCTCGCGGCGGCGGCGCATCTCATCCTGCGCCCACAGGGGGGGCCCGAGCCCGGCTGAGGTCACTGGGCCCAGGAGGGCAATGTGGTGGGATCAACCATGAACCGCTCGTCAAGCTCCTGCATCCGCATGGGCCGGCTTCGCATCTCCTCGACTTCCCTGAGCATCTGCGCAACCCTCTCCTCGCCCACCTCGCTCTCGAGTTGGGCCCTCAGGTTTTCGTGAACCTCGTCGGGAATCTGGCCCATTCCCCCGGCAAGCAGGTCAATCAAGGCCGTCTGCTTCAACTCGCCGAAGGGGATGCGCTCGCGCAGGCTCAGGCCCTCGTCATCCTCGAAGTTTTCGGCGAAGAATCGCGCCTGTTCCTCGAGGGCGCCCGCCGCGTCGAGTTCGCCGTAGCCCATGTAGAGCAGCGACCGCACCAGTAAGGTGTGCGTCTGGCGGCGAGCCTGGCTGTAAGTCAACCCATGCATATGTTCCCTCAGTTGCCGCTGCAGGAACTCATCATAGCTGATATCAGCCAGAACGAGGGGAAACTCCTCCTGGAGCAGGTCAAAGTACTGGCGGGACCTCCTGCTTTCGCCCATGAAGTGGAATTCGACAATGCCGCGGACAAGAAAATGGCGATAGGCTGTGCTGACACTACTCTGGTAACGCGCCCCCCAGGTATCCAGGGCCCTTTGGAAGAACTCCAGCGTCGCACCCGCGAAGCGGTAATCGCTGCCCCATGTGTAAAGCACGTCGCCTTCGGAATCCACCAGCATGCGACCATGAGCCACCAGGCTCTGCAGAGCGGCGTAGATGGTCCTCTCCAGCCTGACGCGCTGGAACTCGAAGGCCGTTTCCCTGTCCCCGTGCATCTCGTCCAGTTCGGCCCGCGTGTAGGGCTGAGGGAGGCCGAAGGCATCTGCCGTTGTGGAAAAGCGGCCTTCCCTTTCAGCCAGAACGTCCAGCCCTCGTGAAGCCCAGTAAATTGCGTGAGGGAATGGGCTGCGCCAGTCAAACGGCCCGTAGCGCTCCATAAGCTTGATCATGTACTGCGGGTCCATCGAGTAGTCGTCCCTCAGCCGCCGGGCCCGCACGAAAGCAGCGACCTTCTCGAAGGCATCCCGGTTGAAAGACTGGTCAACGATCTTGAGCACCTCCTCCCGGACGGCCCCCCGGTCACGGTACAGCAGGAAGAAGTCCTCAACGATATCAAAACCGTACTGCGCACAGTCTGCAACGAACCGTCGGACATCGTCGTCCTGCAGCAGTTCACGCCGCGTCCCCGGAGCTTCGACGAACTTGCCGAGCGTCTCCTTGTCGCCACCCCCGCCCAGCAGTTCGTGCATCTCCCGGGCGAGTTCCCTCTTGTAGAAGGGATGGGCGTAGTCGTCTTCCTGCCCGATCTTGTGGTGGATCGTATAAGCCAGGCTGAAGTACAGCTCGACCGCGTTGGGATTTGTGGGTATCGCCTCATCACGCAACAGTTCGATGCCGCTGCGCACCCACGCCCAGCGGTCTTCCAGCCAGCGCACCCGTGAACTGACGTTATAGGCCATGTTCCAGGCCTGGATGTCCCAGACGCGCGGGATGCTGGGCGTCAGCTTGCACGCCCAGTCGGCCAGTTGCACCAGTTCGAAAAAGCGCCCCTGCCTCTCAAGGGCTTCCATGCGGATCCAGAGCACGCTGATGACGATCCCACGCGCCCAGCCCATCACCTGGGTGCCGAGCGCCAGTTGCGGACTGATGCCCTTGACCGGCTCATTGGTCAGGTCGTATTTCTCGCGCATCCCCTGCAGGGGGCTAATGGTCGTGCTGGTGCCCACCAGCAGGGCCAGGGCCAGTAACACCAAGAGCGCTCTTTTGACCTTCGTATGCACTCGCATCAACCTCCGGCTCAGACGATTATCCGGGCCAGTTCTCTACGCGCGTAGAAATAGAACGCAATGGCCATGGCAATCCCGCCCTTGATATAGAGCAAGACGGCACCGGCCTCGGCCACCTGCCCGGCCGAGACGAGCCGGCCTTCCGTCAGGTGCCCCAGGGGGTTGAAGCTGCCGAAGTTGGGCATCACAGCCACCACGGCACCAGCCGCCAGACGCCACGCCCGGTCAATGTACATCGTCATCGGGGTTAACCTCGCGTAGATGTCCGGCTCCACGAAATTGCTGTGGAACCAGGAGGCCAGCATACCCCCGACAAACAAGGTGAAAACCAGCAGGCTGGCCACCGGGAAGCTGAACAACGAGCCGGCCATCAGGCCCAGCGCGGCCAGCAAAGCCACGTGGAACATAATCATCACCAGCGAACGATAGTAGTTCGGCAGAAAGCCCTCCTGCCGCTGGAGGACTTCAATCGGGTCGTCCACGTCAAAGGTGACTGTGGCCGGAGTCAGGCTCTCGAACTCGAGGTAAAGCGTCCCATCCTCCTGCACGAAAGCGCCGGGAACCATGATCTCGTGGAAGCGGTTACTCATCCACCCTTCAGGCGCGGGGGGCGAGCTGACCCTGAAGGTCGTGCGCCGCAGCCGAAACTGTTCCTCCTGCCCCCCGCCCTCGACGCGTTCACGAAGCAGCGGGTAAAAGCGGCCCAGTGTACCGGTGGGCCCGTGGCCGAAAGGCTTGAAGCGCACATGCAAAGGGTCACGCTCCCCGGGAGGCACCTCGCTCTGGGGGTCGAGCCCGGAGAAGCGCCACCTGATGCGCGGTCGCCCGGGATGGACGGTCTGCTGCTCCTCGCGCATTGCCTTTATCACACTCTGCCGATAGCTGTGCACCGCCTGCGGGCGCCCTTCCGCTTCCAACCACTCGCGCACCCTGCGCTCGACCTCCTGGCGCGGCACAGGCAAGGGCGCCTGCACCGCCCGCCGCGCGGTGAACACTTCTTGCCTGATGCGTTCCCGCTCGGCCCGGGCCAGCTCACGTTCCTCGCGAGTCAACCTGCTCTCATCCGGGGGCCGCACCATGTAGCGCACCAGGCCGTAGGTGGCCGTCGTCATCACGCCCAGCGCGGAGACGCAAAGGATCACAACGCCGAACCACTTGCCCAGCAGGAACTGCCATCGCCGCAGGGGCTTGGTGTCGGTCACGTGCACGTACTTGCGTTCGATTTCCGAGCAGATGCTCGCCGTCGTCAGAAAGATGGCCACCAGCGAGAGCAACACCAGCGCCAGCGCCAGGGAATACAGCAGCACAAGTTGAACCTGGCTCTTCAGGCTGCCCTCGGTCTTGAGCACGAACGGCAGAGAAGGGGTCAGGATGGCGAAAAAGAGAAACAGGACGATGACTATCTTGCGGTGCATCGCCTCCAGGATGAGCTTCCGCGAGACGGCCCAGATCGAGTCCCAGTGTCGCAGAAGCATGAACAGGCCGACGCCCGTGGCTCCCAGGCACAGCAATATCGCGGCGGTGGTCCACCATCGTTCGGTCAGAGCGCGCATGGCAGCCGCCGGGTTGGTGCCGAGCGTCATAGCAAAGGCATAAATCGACCAGCCCACCTGCGCCGCCAGCGGCAGAAGGGCGAGCACGAAGAGCCCGAGCAGCATCTCCGGCACCCGGTCGTAAAGCCAGGCGCCTGCTTGACTAATCCTCTTTACCATCGTCCTCGGTTTCCGAACTCTCCTCACTGATAAGCTCACTCAGCACGTCCTCACGCACCCTCACTGAGGGTCCGACGGCCGGCTGCGCCTCTTCGGGGAACTCCTCCTCTACCTCATCATCCGTATCGCTCATGCGCACCAGGTCTTCTATAAGCTCCTGGTCACCGGATGAAGGCAGCGCGGAGGCGGGCTCTGTCTCCTCCTCGGCTGCCCCCTCCTCCTCGGCCTGCCGGCCGGCCGTGACGAGTTCCTCCACCAGCTTTTCGTCTTCGTCCTCGTGCTCGCCCAGGAACTGCGCGGCCCCGGCGCCGACCTCGGCCCCGGCGGTCATCAGGCGTTCCTGGCGCGCCTGGTGGACGACCTGCAGGAAGAACTCCTCCAGGCGTTTGGTGGGAGCGCTGACTTCCACCTGACCGTCGGGCCCCACCGCCTGACGGATGGCGGCGACCACCTGCTCGACTATGGCCCCATCCAGCCTTTGCGTCCGGATCTGAGTCATCTCCTCGGCCTTCAGCAGTTCCCCCACCGTGCCGAGCGCGCGCCGCTTGCCACCGTAGAGGATGCATACCCGGTCACAGATTTCCTCGACATCCGCCAGCAGGTGGCTGCACAGAAAGACGGTCTTGCCCCGGTCCCGCAACGTCAGGATCAGGTCCTTCATCTCCCGCGAGCCGACCGGGTCCAGCCCCGTTGTCGGCTCGTCCAGGATCACCAGGTCCGGGTCGTTGATCAGGGCCTGGGCCAGGCCGATTCGCCGCGCCATGCCCTTGGAGTACTCCCCCAGCGGCCGGCGCCGCGCCCGCCCCAACCCCACCATGTCAATCAAGGCGTCAGTGCGCCGGGCACGCTCCCGGGGCCCCAGCCCGAAAAGCCGGCCGAAGAAGTTGAGCGTCTCCTCCGCGTTAAGGTAGGGGTAGAGGTGAGACTCTTCCGGCATGTAGCCCACACGCTGCTTGACCTCAACATTGCGCGGCCCCCTCCCGAAAATGCGGATGGCGCCCTGAGAGGGAAACAGCAGCCCCAGCACCATTCTGACGGTGGTGGTCTTGCCGGAGCCGTTGGGCCCGAGCAGGCCGAAGACCTCGCCCCGCACGACCTCCAGGTTCAGCCGGTCAACAGCCTTGACGCGCTCGCGCCCCCAGAAGCCCTTGAAGACCTTCGTCAGTTCAACCAGCTCCAGGACCTTACCGTCCGTAACAGGCATAAAAAGTCACCTCAAGCTGCAACAGGTACCGCCTTGGCTTCATCAACGGGCGTGGCCGAATAGGGCGACAGGTTCTCGCCGAAGCGCACAAGCCGCGCGCTGTTGAAGATCACGATAAACGAACCCACGTTGTGCAGGATGGCCGCCATCACCGGCGTAAGCAGGTTAGCCGTGGCCAGCACAAGGCCGCAGACCACGAAGATGGCCGCGAAGATCAGGTTCTGCAGGATCACCCGCCGCAGCCGGCGCGAGAGCCGCACCAGGAAGGGCAGCCGCCCCAGATCATCCGCCATCAGCGCAATAGAGGCACTGTTGATGGCCACGTCGCTGCCGGCGGCTCCCATGGCTATGCCCAGGTCGCCGGCGGTCAGGGCGGGAGCGTCGTTGACGCCGTCGCCCACCACGGCCACCCTGTGGCCCTCCTCGCGCAGCATCTCCACCAGGCGCAGTTTCTGCTCGGGCAGGCACTCGCCCTGCACGTCGGTGCAACCCAGCTCGGCCGCCACCTTCTTGGCCACCGGCCAGCGATCGCCCGTCAGGAGCGAGACGCGCCGCACACCCAGCTCGTGCAGTTCCGCCGTGGACTGCTGGGCCTCCGGCCGGGTGCGGTCCTCCAGCCCTATCCAGCCGATGCAGCGGCCGTTCTTGGCGACGTAAAGGGTGCTCATCGCCCCGGTGGCGGCCTGGTGCTTCTCGCTGCGGACATCATCCAGGTCCACCCCGTGCTCTTCCAGGAACGTGGCGCGCCCGATGACAACCTCATCCTCGCCCAGCCGGCCCACCACGCCCCGTCCCGGTGTCTCGCGGAAGTCCTGCACGTTCTTCAGGGGCAAGTTCGCCTTCTGGGCGACCTTGGTGACGGCGACGGCCACCGGGTGGCGGGAGTGCTGCTCCACGCTGGCGGCGGACTCCAGCAGCTCCACCCCTTCCACCCCCTCGGCGGGGGCCATCCTCGTGACGGTCAGCTCGCCCGTGGTCAGGGTGCCCGTCTTGTCGAAGACCATGGCCGTCACGTCTCCGGCCGCCTCCAGATGGGCGACGTTCTTTATCAGGATGCCGAGGCGCGCAGCAGCCGACAGGCCCGCCACCATGGCCGTCGGCGTGGCCAGCACGAACGCGCACGGGCACGCTATGACCAGCACCGCAACGGACCGCTGCGGGTCCCTCGTGAAGACGGCTACGATCAGGGCGATCATCAGCACAAGCGGCGTATACCAGGCGGCGTAGCGGTCGATGAGCTGCATGAACTGGGTCTTGGTGCCCTCGGCGGCCAGTATCAGGCGTTTCACCTTGCCCAGGGTCGTGTCTTCACCGACGCGGGTCACCTCGATCTCGACCGAGCCGGTCAGGTTATCGGTGCCGGCGAACACCTCTTCGCCCGCCACTTTGTCGGCCGGCAAGGATTCGCCCGTGATGGTGGCCTCGTCAATGGTCGTCTCGCCCGAGACGATGATGCCGTCGGCGGGTATGCGGTCCCCGGGACGCACGCGCACCCGGTCGCCCTGTTTCAGCTCGGCCACGGGCACCTCCTCGCCGGAGGCCAGCTCCGCCGTCGGCGGGGTCAGCGTCATCAGTTTTTCGACGGACTCCCGGGCGCCGGCGGCCGTCTGCTCCTCGATGAGTGTGGCCAGCAACATGAAAAAGGCCACCAGCCCGGCCTCCTTATAGTCCCCTATGGCCAGCGCGGCGATGACGGCCACAGCCACCAGCACCGTCAGGTGCATGCGGCCGCGCCTCACCTCACGCACCGCCCCCATGATGATGGGGGTGCCGAGGATGA
Source organism: Candidatus Brocadiaceae bacterium (assembly GCA_003551305.1). Lineage (GTDB taxonomy): Bacteria > Planctomycetota > Brocadiia > SM23-32 > SM23-32 > B1Sed10-231. The sequence continues at coordinate 17,811 of PUMJ01000216.1, read as the reverse complement.
TTGCCCCAATAAAGGCGCTGATGGCGGCTATGGCCTCTGTGTCCCGGAACAGGATGTAGTGGGCCAGGTAGGCGTTCAGCACGATGACGCCCCCGATGAACGTCACCACAAGCCGACTCTGCACCGAGCCGACGTGCTCGTGCTCCAGCGCAGGGGAATGCGAATGAGAATGTGCGTGATCAGCCACTTTGCTTTTTCTCCTAATCTCGTCTCTGGTGCCGTCAGCCTGGCCGCGAACGCCCTCAGCGTTGCTCGCCCCGCCTCCGGGGCGGCGGCTGGCGGTTGAACATCAGGCGCAGTTCTCTTTCAGTCGCCCCGTCGGAACTGTGCAGGACGAAAGCGCCCGGGGAGTCCCCCATCACATCCTCGATCATGCGCGCGTAGAAGCGGTCCAGCAGAATACGCCGCACGCCGGGGGATTCCCTGTAGATGGGCAGCAGTTGCCGGAGGGTCTCGGCGTCGGCGCGCGCCGTGCGCACCAGGCGTTCGGCATAGCCTCGGGCGATAGCCTCCACCTCGGCCGCCGCGGCCTCGGCGCCGTGCTCGATGCGCCTCTGCTCCGTCATTCCCTCTCTGATCAGGGTGTTGCGCCGGCTGTGGGCCTCCTGGGCCCTGTCGAAGGCGGCTTGCACGGCTCCCGGTTCGCTTGGGTTCTTGATCCGCTCGGCCTCGATCGCCTCCACGGTCAGCAGTTCCACCCCCAGGGGATGACCCGCCTCTTCGCGAAAGCGCTCAAGCCGCGAGTGCAACTCCAGCTCGATGCGCGGGAACAGTTCCCTGCGGTTCAGCACGTCCGTCACGCGCATGCCGCCCACCACCTTGGAGGTGGCGGCCCGCAGCATGTGCCGCAGCACCGCCTCTGAATCCTCGACACCAAACCTGTAGGCCAGCACGCTTTCCAGGTCGACCGGCACCGCGTAGCGCGCCCGCAGCTTCATGTGCACGATGTTCATGTCGCCGGTCAGCAGGTAGCCGTCCTGGCGCAGGTCCAGTGACCGGACGGCGCGCACTGACCCGTCCTCCCCGCCCGTCCAGAACTCGTTGTCCAGGTTCACCACCCTCTCGTCGGTGGAGATGCTCTCGACCATCTCCCAGGGCCAGCGGAAAAAGAGGCCGCTGCCGGGCGTCATCACCCACATGCCGCGCACACGCACCAACCTGCCGAAGCGCGTTTTTATGCGCACCTCGGATGGCCCGATGGTGAAGACGCCGGTCAGCAGCCAGGCGGCGATCAGAACGACAATGACCACCTTCAGGAACAGAAAACTCGTCTTCAGAGCGTCCGAGAGCGCCTTGCTGCCGGCATCCTCGGGCGCGCTTTCGACCTCTGCGGGCTCGGGTGCAAGCTGTTCGGGGCCCTGTTCGTCCGGTGCCTCGTGATTGTGATGTTCTTCGTGAGCCATCGCTCAGTCCTCCACCCCCGCCGAAGACGCCGGATGCTGCTCGGGGGAGCCGTCCCCGAGAGTTGCCATATCGTCCAGGAGTCTGTCCACGTCGGGCGCCCCGTCAATGCCGGCCTCGAAGAGTGTAAAGGGCTCGGTCTGGGTGCTGACCACGAAGGTCACCGGACGGTCGTTGGCCGCTGCGTCCGAGGCGATCCGGCGGATGGCGTCAAGCCGGCGCAGGAAGATGGCCAGCGTCTCGTCCTCGGCGAAAGTGTCATAGTAGGTCGCCGCCAGCGCCTCGGCCTCGGCCCGGATGGTGCGTGCCTCGGCCTCGGCCCGGGCCATCCTGCGTTCGGCCGTCTCTCGCGCCGCCGCTATTATGGTGCGCTTCTCGCGCTCGCCGTCGGCCAGCAGACTCTCAGCGCTGGCGTTGCGCTCCTCGCGCATGCGGGCAAAGACGGCCTCCGTCGTGGACTCCGGCAGGGCAATCCAGGAGGTGCCCAGAGAGGCGACGGCTATGCCGTAGTTCTGCTCTCGCAGAACCCTTCGGACGCCGTCTAAAATCTTCTGTTCGATCTCGTCGAACTTGAGCCGCTCGGGGTCGGTGTTGACCACGTCGGCCAGCACGTGGTTACCGAAGACGGAGGCTGTCTGGTCGCTTATGATATTGCGCAGTCGCCGGGCGGCCACCGCGTCGTCGCCCTGCAGGGTTCTCTCGAACGCCAGCGGGTCCACTATGCGCCAGGTGGCGTGCATGCGCGGCAGTATCTGGTTGTCGTCCGGAAGCTGTATCTGGACCAGCGGCGCCTCCAGAGTCCGCACCCACTGTTCGACAGGGCTGACACGGTCAATCGGATAGGGCCACTTGAAGAACCATCCGGCCTCGGTAACCACCTCGACGTCATCGGGCAGGAAGGCGGCGAGCTCCTCGTCGCTGAGCTGCCCCGCCACCGTCACCGGTGGGCGGATGACGCGCCGCGGTCGGTTCCACCGGTACACAACGGCCGTCTTGTGCACCGGCACGCTGTAGGTGACCAGCATGACCAGCAGCACCAGGCAGACGCCGGCCACAACCACGATAGTTAGTTTACTTTCTCTCATCGAGCTGCTCCCTCGGTATCGAGTTCCAGAAGCTGGGGACGCAACCGCTCCTGCATGTCGATGATGTCCACCTCCCGTTCCGAGACCGGGACGACATAAAGGAGCTGGCTGCTGAAAACCGTTTCAATTGCATCGAAATAGTTGCGAAACATATAGACGCGCTCTGCCTTGCGGTAGGCCTCGAGTTTTGTGGCGAACTGCTGCCGCTCGGCCTCCGCATCCTTGACCAGGCGGGCGGCATACCCCCGGGCCATGTGGGTTGCCTCCCTCGCATCGCCCCGGGCCCGCTCTACAACGCGAGCCTCCTCCACCAATCCCTCGAGCTTGAGAGCCTCCTGGCGTTGCAGGGCGGTGACAACGCCCTCATAGGCGGGGGCCACGTCGGCCGGCGGGTGCAGGGAGGGGATACCCGTGTAGACCACCTCGATGCCAAGGCCGGCCTCGTCGGCCGCCTCCTGCACGAGGCGGCGGAACTTCTCCACAGTGGCCGCCCTGTCCTGGGCTATCCAGCGCAGGAAGTCCTGGGTTGAGGCAATGCGACAGATCGCCTTGTAGGCGAGCCTCTCGACGTATTCTTCCATGTCGGCCACGCCGTATGAGTAGATGAAGGCCGCATCCGGGTCCACCAGACCGTTCTCGTTGGTCCTGAGGCGAAAGTCCACGATGCCCTTCAGCAGCGCCAGGTTCACTTCCGGAGCGTGCTCCGCCACCACAACCCCTTCCTCCGGATCAGCCCCGGGGGGCAGGGGCTGAGCGGAGCCGGGGGCCTCCCCTTCCCTCAGTTCCACGCTGGGCACGATGAAGTTCACCTCGTATCCCTCGGCCGGGTCGATGTGGCGCTCCCGCCACAGGATGATGTCTTCGTCCGGCCTGGTCTGCACCCGGGCATCAAGCTGCCAGGGAGTGCGCTCGATCGGCTCATAGACTTTCCCCACCTCGATGCTGTGCACCTTGTAGGCGGGGATCGTGCGAGCGACGGAGATAGGCCAGGGCCACTTCAGGTGATAGCCGGGCTGGAACACCGTCGCCCTCAGGCCCGTTTCGGCATCGGCGGCACTCACGATCGGCCGGCCGAGCCTCTCGATGAACGCGACCTCGTGCGGGTCCACCACCACAATGGTGGTCAGCATCCAGAGGGAGAAAAGCTGGATCAGCAGGAGCGGCACGATGGCCCGCTCCATGAAATGGTAGAACCATGTCTCCGAGACTTTGAAGCCGAACTGATAGTCCAGCGTGCTGGCCACGGTTTTGAGCACGCCTCCGGGCTCGGCGAACAGACCCAGCAGGCGGCTGTCATAGGGAGGCCGCCTCTCCTGGCCGGCCACACGCGGGCGGTAGATGTCGAGCACCAGGTTCAACACCAACTCCAGGCCCACCAGGCCCATCATCACCGGGATGAGCCAGGCCACCACCGCGTGGCCCCACGTCATGCCGAAGTGGTAAAGCCCCATCGCGATGGCTATCAGCACGCAGGCGAGCACGTTGCCCAGCACGTATCCGCCCGCGGCGCGCAGGAGCGTAAACTCCCGGCTCTGGGCCAGCCCGGCCGCGTACTTGCCGATAAGGAAGCCCACAAAGCCGATGCCGACCATCCCCACCGCCACGACAAGCGGCTGGCTGACGGTGAGCCTCTCAACCAGCAGCCTGCCCATGACTATCCTGAAGGTGAACAGGGCCAGCAGGCCGCTGAGCACCAGAGTGAGGGCGGGCACGAAGAACCTCTCCAGCACCACCAGACTGGAGCTGGCGCGCATGGTGTCCAGTTCCGTCTCCTCGAACATCTCCTCGCTGAGGCGGGACTGTTTGAGCCGCTGCAGTTCCTCACGCTCCTCACGGGCCAACCGGCGTTGCCGTCCGTGCACCCAGACGGCGAGCCAGACAAGCAAGCCCGCCATCAGGTGCCACATTTCTGCCGCTACCGCTGCGCTGCCGCTCTGTGTGCTCAGTATCCAGCACACAAGCAGGAAGACGCCCTGCAGCACTAATCCGAGCAGGGCTGTGTGTTCGAGTTTTTTTGGGCTAGCCATTTGCCGGTGCTTCCTCCGCTGTTACAGCCTTCAATCGGTTCATGGACAATATCAGATGACCTCGCGACGCTCGAAAAGACAGGCCGCCAGGGCGACCATCGTGGCGGCATAGCCCAGCGCATAGAGCGCCGTCATGCCGACGTAAGGCAACGGGATGAAAGGCAGTTCGTGCATCAGCTTGTCACCGACCCAGAACACGTAAAGGTTCGGCACGATGCGCAGGGCCACCCACGCAGCGGCCGAATCCGACGCAAACTGCCCGAACAGAAACTGCGAGGTCATCCCCACAAAGAATACCGCCAGGCAGATGATGACGTTCAGCACCACGTTCAGGCGGGTGGAGACAGCCAGCGCGATCGAGGTCATCACCCAGATGCCGAACCAGACCAGCAACACCGCCAGCGCCACCTGCCCCACGTGGCGCTCGGCCAGGACCGAAGGCAAGACCTCAAACTGCCACTGCGGCCCCACCACCAGCAGCAGCGCCAGCCCGACCACGTAAAGGGGCAGCGCCGTCAGGATGGCGGTCGAGGTGAAACTGGACCGGTAGAAGTAGTTCGCGTAAATACCGACCGCGATGCCCACCAGGGCCGGGACGATCTGCACCAGCAGCGCCGGCCAGTCCATCTGATGGTCCACACTGCTGGGCACGCCGATTCGCAGAGCCGTCATCAGGACGGCCCCGAGCAGAAAGATGCCAAGCGCCATGGCCATGCTGACGGCGATGAACTTGGCCACGACAAACACAAGCCGCCCCACGGGCTTGCTCAGGATGGCGCCGACCGTCTGGTCTTCAATCTCCCGGCTGACCGTCTCCGTAACGCTCAAAACGGCCAGCGCGATGCCGAAAAGCATGATGGTGGCCAGTCCGATGTCCACCATCAGCTTCTCGTCCTCGACCATGCTGAACATGGTCACGGCGGGGGAGAAGCCGATAAGCACCATCCCCATCACCACCAGGATGGCATAGACGGGCTGGCGGATGACTTCGATGAACGAGTTCTTGGCGATGGTCCAGAGACCGGAAAGCACTGCTTTTCCTCTCAGATCAGATGCCGATCCGCCGGAGGGCGCTCCCAGGCGCAATTCGCTCCGTTAGTGCAGCAGACTCGCAAAAGGTTCAAACGCTCTTGAGCTTCCGGGCATTTTCCCGTTCGTAGAAGAGGGCGGCTTACGCCCCGATCGCGGCCAGTATCTCGCCGGGAGCGGTCCCTTCGGTCAGCGCAGCCAGGCGCCGAAACGCCCGCCGCGTGGGGTAAGGCGCCGCTCCCACACGACGGAAAAACTCGTTGCGCGCCGCCGCCTGCCCGCCAAACTGCCGCTCGGACCACGGGCCCGTGTAACCGACCCCCACGGTGGTCTTCAGCAGAGTGTGGCCCCAGGCCACGTGCGCGCCGTCGAGGAACACCTGCCGATACGGCGCCAGCGCAGGCGCCTCGAAGGTGTCCACGAACTTCTGCCCGTGCTTATTCATCTCCGTGCCCACCAGCACCGGCATCTCCAGCCCGGCGGCGGCCTCCAAGGCCGCGTGCAGGTTGCGCACCTTGAGGGTTCTCTCCTCGGGGTCTTCCAGGTTCCAGTTCCGGTCCGGTATGACGGTCACGGTCGGGATGCCCTTATCGCGCAGAAAGCCGAAGTGCCCGGCCGGGTCGGCCTCGCCCGGCCGCGTGCCGTCCAGCCAGCACCCGCTGGGCACGGCGCCGCACTGCAGGGTCATGCGCACCACCTCATCCAGGCCCGGGAAGCTGCCCTGCTCCGGGGGGGCGTATCCGACCCCGCCGTGCTTCATCAGCCGGGCCCGCATCACGTTCTTCAACTCCACCACGTCCTCCAGCAGGCCGCGCACGTCCTGTTCCGAGAGCCGGAGCTTCTCCGCCCAGAAGGCCGTCAGCTCGTCCGGCTCCGGGTAGACTTCCCGGGCCTTCGCCTCGTAGGCCACCAGCGTGTGGCGCTCGGTGGCGTTGCCGGCCGGTGTCAGGGGCAGCACGTCCGTGTCGTAATCAACCTGCACGGTCCCGAGGTAGTCGTTGATGCGTTCGACCTGGCCCCTGTTGCGGCGCCGGGCGCACTCGGACATCGAGGCCAGGGTGGCGGCCGCCGCAGTGCCCTCTTGCGGCAGGCCGGTAAAACCGGTGCCCGACAGGTAGAAGACGCCCGGCTCGTGGGGCGAGTTTATCTCCTTGTCGGCGTATTCGTGCACGAACACGCGGCTCTCAAAGCCGCCGGCGGCCTTCAGGTTGACCATGCGGGCCGCCTGCAGGAACTCCGCCACGCCGTCCAGCACATCGAAGTCCACGATGGCCGCCGCCTCCAAACCGTAACGGTGGGCCTCCCAGGCCAGGCGCGACGGCGAGTAGCCGTAGGCGTTGTAGGAGAAGAAGGTGTGGCAATGCATGTTGACCTCGGGCCGGCGCTCCGGAGGCTGCCCGGGCGGTCGCTGCGCCACAAGCTGCCCCAGCGCCTGCCGGCGCTCCTCGAGGTCAAAGCTGTCCAGGCGCTCCACAAGCGCTGTGTCGTTTTTCTCGGTCATAGGGGCCGTCGGCAAGTGGCAGGAGGCTGCGAACAGAACAGCAAATCTATGCCACCGGCGCCCGCGGGTCAAGTGAAAGAGGCCCGGCGGTCGCGTCCGCGCGCCCCGGCCGGAGGGCTCATTCGTTGACACACGCCGCGCCGTTGCCCTATATTCAGTGATCGGGGAGCGACACTATGACAGGCAAAGACCACACGGGACCGAAAGTCGTTATCGTAGGCGCCGGCGCCGTCGGCTCCACCTTCGCCTACACCCTGATGAACAGCGGCCTGGCTGAGGACATCGTCCTGATAGACCGGGACACGGAGAGGGCCGAAGGCGAGGTGATGGACCTGAACCACGGGCTCTTCTTCGCACCGCCGGTGCGCATCGCCGTGGGCGACTACCGCGACTGCCGCGACGCCGACCTGGTGGTCATCACCGCCGGCGCCAGCCAGAAACCCGGCGAAAGCCGCCACGACCTGACCGAACGCAACGTCCTCATCTGTCGCTCTATCATGGACAGCATCCTCGAGGAGACGGAGGAGGCTCCCATATGCATCGTAACGAACCCCGTTGACGTGCTCACCTACGACGCCTTGCACCACTCGGGGCTGCCGCCGCGGCAGGTGTTCGGCTCGGGCACGGTGCTGGATAGCGCCCGCTTCCGCTTCTTGCTGAGCCAGCACTGCGGCGTGGACGCCCGCAACGTGCACGCATACATCCTGGGCGAGCACGGGGACAGCGAGATGGCCGCCTGGAGCATGGCGCACATGGCGGGAGTGCAGATAGACCGGTTCTGCCAGCTGTGCGGCTGCTGTGACCACCGGGAGCACCGCGCCGGCATGGTCGAGCAGGTGCGCGAGTCCGCCTACCACGTCATCGAGGCCAAAGGCGCCACGCAATACGGCATCAGCCAGGCCCTGCTGCGCATCACGGGCGCCGTGCTGCGGGACGAACACAGCGTGCTGACCGTCTCCACGCTCATCGAGGACTACGCGGGCATCAGCGAAGTCTGCCTCAGCATACCGTGCATCGTCTCGCGCAACGGCATCGAACGGCAGTTGAAGGCCGACCTGCCGGAAAACGAGGCGGAGGAACTGCAGGCAAGCGCCCGCGCCCTCAAGGACGCCATCAGCTCCGTGCCGGCCTGACCATCCCCTGGAAGAACCGCCATGCTGGAACCACTCGTGCACCTGCTGGAGAGCGCCGGCCGGCCCCGCGTCTGCGTGGTCGGGGACGTCATGCTGGATACCTACGTCTGGGGCGATGTCTCGCGCATCTCCCCGGAAGGTCCCATCCCGGTCATACACGCCGGCCGGACCGAACACCGCCCCGGCGGCGCGGCCAGCGTGGCCGCCATGCTCGGAGAACTCGGCGCCGAGGTCGCACTGGTGGGCCTGACGGGGCAGGATGCGGCCGCCGACGCCCTGCGCCGCGACCTGGAGCAGCTCGGCATAGCCTTCGGGGGGCTGGTCGCCTCCTCCAGCCGCCCCACCACCACCAAGACGCGCTACCTGGGCTACGTTCAGTCCGCCGGCCGCGCCCTGCAGCAGCTACTGCGTGTTGACGATGAGGTGACCGACCGGCTGTCCGACACCGAGCGTCGGGCGGTGAGCGACGCCATCGGCCGGGCCGCCTCCAGCTGTGACGTCCTGGTGCTGCAGGACATGGGCAAAGGGCTGTTCGACGACGGGCTGTTGCGGGAGACCATCGAGGGCGCCCGCCAGGCGGCCACCCCCGTGGGGGTGGACCCGGAACGCGCCGAGCACTACGCCCGTTATCGCAACGCCACCTGCGTGCTGCCCAACCGCTACGAGGCCCAGCTTGCCACGGGCCGGCGCCTGCAGACCGAGCAGGACTACCGCAGCGCGGCCGAATTCCTGCTCGATGAACTCGCCCTGGAAGCCGCCCTGATCAAGCTCGACCGGGAGGGCGTCTATTGCGCCACGGCCGACGGCCTGCGCCGGCACATCGGCACGCAGGTGCGGGAGGTGGCCGACGTCACGGGCGCGGGGGACATGGTGACAGCCGCGTTCTGCGTCGCCCTGGCCGCCGGGGCCCGCTACGGCCAGGCGGCCGCCCTGGCGAACTTCTGCGGCGGCATGGAGGTCAGCCGGCGCGGCGCCACGCCTCTGCCCCGCCGACAGGTACTGGAAGCCCTGCGCAAGGCGGTTGACCCCGTGGCGACGAAGATCGTGCCCCGCGAGGACGTTGAGCAACTGGCCGCCGCGCTCCGCAGCCAGGGGCGGAGAATCGCCTTCACTAACGGGTGCTTTGACCTGCTGCACCTGGGTCATGTGCAGCTTTTGGGCTACGCCGGACGCCAGGGCGACGTGCTGATCGTGGGGCTCAACACTGACGCTTCGGCGCGCCGCCTCAAAGGGCCGGGCCGGCCCATCAACTCCCAGGAGGTCCGCAGCCGCGTGCTGGCCGCCCTGGCGGACGTGGATTACGTCGTCCTGTTCGAGGAGGAGAGCGTCCTGCCCCTCATAAGGCAGGTGAGGCCGCACGTGCTCATCAAGGGCGCCGATTACGACAGGACCGGCGTGGTCGGGCACGAGTTCGTCGAGTCCTGCGGAGGTGAGGTCCGGCTGGCCCCGGTAGCCGAGGGCTTCTCCACCACGGAGATCATCAGGAAGGTCGCCAGAAACCATGAAGACACGGATTGAGCAGATACTGCGCGCCAGCGCCGATGTGCAGCGGCGGCTGACAGAGCAGGCCGGACTGATAGAGGAGATCGCCGGGCGGCTCTGCGAGGTGCTCGGCGACGGCGGCGCCCTCTACGTGATGGGCAACGGGGGCAGCGCCGCCGACGCCCAGCACCTGGCCGGCGAACTGGTGGGGCGCTTCCTGATGGAGCGCCGCCCCCTGCCCTGCCATGCCCTGACCACTGACTCCAGCGTCCTGACGGCCGTGGCCAACGACTACGGCTTCGAGCAAGTTTTCGAGAAACAGGTGCGGGCGCACGTCCGGCGGGGCGATGCGGTGGTGGGCATCTCCACCAGCGGCAACTCCGCCAACGTGCTGGCCGGCATCCGCGCCGCCCGGCAGGCTGGCGCGCTGACCGTAGGGTTGAGCGGCGGCGAGGGCGGGGCGCTGGCCCGCGAATGCGATGTGTCCCTCACCGTGCCGACAGACGAGACGCCCCGCGTGCAGGAGGGGCACGCCACCATCATCCACATCCTGTGCGAGCTGATTGAAAAAGAGCTGTTCGGCACTGAGGCTTAGCCACCGGCTCCGTTACCATTCCGCAATCGAGTGCATCAGACATGCTATTCGGCTTAGACCCGTTCATGGCCCTGTTTCGCCTTCTGGCTCTGATACCGGCGCTGGTGGGTCACGAGTTCGCGCACGGCTACAGCGCCTTCCGGCTGGGCGATCCGACACCCAAGCTCCAGGGACGCCTCACGCTAAACCCAATCGCCCACCTGGACATACTGGGCACGCTGATGATCCTGTTCGGCCCCATCGGCTGGGCGAAGCCGGTTCAGGTCAACCCCTACAACTTCCGCGACCCCGCCAAGGGCATGGTCATCTCCACCGCGTGCGGACCGCTCAGCAACATCGCTCAGGGCCTCGTGGTGGGGTTGGCGCTGCGCGTGGCCCTTGTCTTCGCCTCTCCGGCCGGCAACCTGCTGATCGGTTATCTGGCCTTCCTGGTGCTCATCAACTTCGTGCTGGCCTTCTTCAACCTGATACCCCTCGGCCCCCTGGACGGCCACCACATCCTCGAGTACTTCCTGCCCTACCACATGAAGCAGAGCTACCGGAACTTCAACCGGTACGGCATGTTCATCCTGCTGGGCCTGATAGTCCTGGCGCCGCGCGTCTTCAATCTCATCCTGATACCCGGCCTTGTGCTGGCCAGGCTGGCTGTCGGACAGAACATCCTGCGCGTGCTGGCCCATGCCCTCGGAGGCTGAGCAACCGATGACACAGGACGCGGACGACACGGAGGCCGTTGAGGTCAGCCTGGAGGACTTCCGGGCGGAGCTGGAGGTCTTCAGCGGGCCCTTGGACCTGCTGCTGCACCTGATCAACCAGCAGGAGGTGGATATCTTCGAGGTGCCGGTCTCCCGCATCACCGACCGCTACCTGGCGGCGGTGCGCGCGATGGAGTTGTTCGACGTCAACGTGGCCGCCGATTTCCTGGTGGTGGCCGCCACGCTGATGGAGATGAAGAGCCGCACCCTGCTGCCGGCCGACGCCGTCGAGGAGGATGAGGACGAAGATGACCCCGGCGTGGAGCTTATCCGCCGCCTGCTCGAGTACAAAGGTTTCAAAGAAGCCGCCGGCGAGCTGGATGCGAAGCGCCGGCTACGGTGCGCGCGCTTTGCCCGCCCCCGCCCCGAAGTGGAGGAGCCCGAAGAGCCCGGCCCCGAAGCCCTGCTGGAAGACCTGGCCGTCTGGGACCTGATGGCCGCCTTCAGCCGGGTGGTGGAACAGACGCGCCTGCGTCGCCCGCGCACCCGCGTCATCCGGGGCAGCGTGCCGGTCGCCACCTACGTCGAGGAGGTGCTCCGCGCCCTGCGCGCCTCGGGGGGCGAGCTGGACTTTATGGACCTTTTCCGCCGCGAACGCTCCCGCCAGCGAGTTGTCGGCATATTTCTTGCACTGCTTGAACTGGCCAGGCGCAAAGCGATACACGTGGAGCAGCAGGGCCCCGATGCCCGCAGCATTCGCATCGTCCTGTGCAGCGCTCAACCCGGCGACGGAAGGGCGTCCGGTTGACCGTTGCCCGCCTTTTTGATACGATTGGAGGCACCGATGATCGAATCGGTTTCAGAGCCCGAGGGCGGGCTCGACCCGGAACTTTTGGAAGTCTTAGTTTGCCCGGCCTGTCGCCGGGAAGTCCGCCAGGAAGGCCCGGCGCTGCTCTGCAGCGATTGCGGCCGGCGCTTTCCGGTGCATGAGGGCATTCCGGTGCTCTTGCTCGAAGAGGCGACGCCCCCGGGCCATCAGCGAGAAGCTCAGTGAAGGCCATTCTTTCCGACATCCACGGCAACCTGGAAGCGTTCCAGGCCGTGCTGGACGACATATGGAAACAGGGCGCCACGGAGATCGTGTGCCTGGGGGACTTCGTCGGCTACGGACCCGACCCCAAGGAATGCATAGACCTGGCCAGCGGCTTCGATATCGCCCTGAAAGGCAACCACGAAGAAGCGTTGCTGACCGAGTTCGAGGGCTCCAACTTCAACGCCCGCGCCCGCGACTCCCTTGACTGGACCCGAGACCAGCTGAGCCCCCTGAACGAAGACCGCGAGAGCAACCTGCGGCGCTGGGACTTCTTGGGCGTGCTGGAGAACAGCCACCGCGAAGACGGCATCCTCTTCGTGCACGGCACTCCTCGGAACCCCATCACCGAGTATCTTTACCCGCGCGACATCTACCGCCCCGAGAAGCTGGGCAGCATGATGGAAGGCTTCGACTGGCTCTGCTTCTGCGGCCATACGCACGTCTCCGGCATCTGGACCGAGGACATGATCTACCTGACCCCCCGGGAGGTCAACTACCGCTACCACCTGGTCAAGAAGAAAACCATGGTCAACGTGGGCAGCGTGGGGCAGCCGAGGGACGGAGACAGACGGGCCAGCTACGTCCTCTTCGACGGCAGCCGTGTAATGTTCCGCAAAGTCGAGTACAATACACGTACGACGGCCCGCAAGATAAGGGCCATCCCCGAACTGGATGCCTTTCTGGCGGAACGCCTCCTGGAAGGCCGCTGACCCTGAGGACGCCCGCCGGGGCGAGTCGTCCGTTGCCGACCCGTGTTCGCTTATCGCCAGGCACTTTCACCCGACCCGCTTCATGGATAAGAAGACTTTCGCACAGTTCCTGCTGATCAGCGCCCTCGTGCTGATCGTCTGGTGGGGCTTGAACCTGCTGGTTCTCAGCCCCCGCGAGCCGGTCCGGCCCGACGAACCCGAACCCCCGGCACCGCCGGAGGTTGTCGAGGAACCCCTGCCCGAGCCCGTCGAGCCCCCCGAACCCGAGCCCACGCCGGAGCCCGTCCCCCCCGAACCACCGGAGGACATGCCGGAACCGGTCGAGGACCTCGAGCTCGTCAGCGGTATGCTCCGCACGCGGTGGACCAACGTCGGAGCCGCTCTGCAAAGCCTCACCCTCCTGGACAATCGTTACCGCGCCCCGTACAAGGTGGACGACGAACGCCCCCCTCTGACGCTCCTCAGGGAGTTCCAGGAAGACATCCACAGCGACACCCTGACCACCATCACGCTCTCCGGCCGCCGCGAGGGACGCACCTGGACCATGGACGTGCCCACCGACCAGGTCGTCTACGAGGTCGTCGAACCCGGACCAGACCGGCTGGTCTTCCAGGCCCCCGTCACGGACCCCGAAGGACATCGGCTGCTGCTGCGCAAGACGGTCACCCCCGCCGAAGACTACCACTACGAGGTGCGGATGGAGGTGCAGAATGCCTCCGAGGAGCCGCTGGAGGTGTCCTTCGCCTTGCGCGGCCCGGCAGGCATAGAACGTGAAACGCTCGAAACACGCCACCTGGGCACGCGGGTCGGGGTGGAAGAGCGCCCGGGCAGGTTCGACATCGCCGACCGCTCGGCAGGCAACCTCGCCACGGTTGATGACGACCCGAACATGTCCACCAACATCCGCTGGGCGGGCAGCGTCAACCACTATTTCGCCGCCCTCGTGCTGATGGACGATAGGGGCTGGGTGGACCGGGTCGAATCCCGAGCCGTCATCGAGGACGACATCGTCCATGCACGCGGCCGGTGGGACACGCCCAGGATACGCCGCATGACAGACCGTCGGGAGACGGCCCGCAACGGAATGGTCGTCATCCACATGGTGCCGGAAGAACTGGGCCCCGGAGAGAGCCTCGTCCGCTCATACAGCGTGCTCGCCGTGCCGAAAGAGGACCGCATTCTGGACGCCTATTCGGTCGGCCTGAAGGACCTGGTCGAGTTCGGCTTCCTCGCCTCACTGAGCCGGCTCGCCCTGGTTTTGCTCAATGGCGTGCACCGCCTCATACCGAACTACGGGCTGGCCATCATCATCATGACCGCCGTCATCCGCCTCATGCTGCACCCGCTGACGCGCAGAAGCCAGTTGAGCTTCGCCAAGATGCAGAAGCTGCAGCCGAAGATAGCCGAGTTGCAGAAACAGTTCGGCAACGACAAAGAGAAGCTCGCCCAGGCCCAGATGGAGCTTTGGCGCAAGTACGGCGTCTCGCCCCTGGGAGGCTGCCTCCCGATGCTGCTGCAGATGCCCGTCCTTTTCGCCCTGTTCGGCACGCTGCGGGCCGCCATCCAACTGCGCCACGCCGGCTTTCTATGGATCGCCGACCTGAGCCAACCGGATACGCTCTTCCACCTGCCGTTCAACATTCCGCTCCTGGGTGACCAGTTCAACCTGCTGCCCATCTTCATGGCCGTGACCATGATGCTGAACCAGAAATACATGAGCCCCCCGGCCGCCACGGAACAGGCCGCACAGCAGCAGAAACTGATGAAGTGGTTCCCCCTGTTCTTCGTCTTCCTGCTCTACTCCTTCCCCAGCGGGCTGAACCTCTACCTGACCTGCAGCACTGGCATCGGCCTGCTGGAACGCTGGCTCATCCAGCGCAAGGCGGACGAGATCGAGCTGACACCCGTCGGCGCCGAAGAGGGCAAGAAGAAGCGGCGCAGCGAGACGCTGGCCGCCCGCCAGAAATCCAGTCAGAAGAAGAAAGGATGGCTGGAGAAACTCCACGATCTGGCCCAGCAGCAGAACCAGATCAAGAAAGAGCGCAAAAGGAAGGAATAGCCCCGCTACGCTTCCACTCCCACCTCGCGCGGCCCCAGGAACCTGACAAAACCCTCCAGCAACGTCCGGTCGAACTGCTCGGGCATCTTCGTCAGCATCAACTCGAGGGCTTCGAACGGCTTCCTGGCGTCCGCATAGGCCCGCCGCGTCGTCAGTGCGTCGTAGACGTCAACGATCGTCGAGAGCCTCACCAGCCGACCGATGCGCTCTCCGCTCAGGCCGTCGGGGTATCCGCTGCCGTCGAAGTGCTCATGGTGCCCCCGCACTATGCCCTCGCTCACCCTTGAGAGCTTCGTGATGCCGTTCACCAGTTCCACCCCCACCAGGGGGTGCTCCTTTATCCTGTCGAACTCTTCCGCGTCGAGCTTGCCCGGCTTGTTCAGTATCTCGTCCGGGACCTGGCTCTTGCCGATGTCGTGCAACATGCCGCCCAGCCCTATGCGACGCAGGCTCTTCTCGTCTTCGATGCCCAGCAGCTCACGGCTGGCCGCCACCAGGAAGACGCTCACATTCACGCAGTGAGTGTAGGTATAGTAGTCGTGGGCGGCCATCGCGGCTATGTGCCAGAGTGCATCATGGTGCTTCATGATGGACAGGACCATCGCCCCGACCATCTTCTGCACGCGTTTCATGTTGCGGCCCGAGCGCGGGTTCTCGAACACGTCAATCATCACGCGGGAGGAGCCTTTGTAGACGAGGCGACAGGCCTGTTCCGCCGGCAGAAGCTCGTCCCGGATAATATCCTCAATGTTGCGCTCGACGTAATCCAGGTAGTGCCCTTCGTCCTCCCTGCGGACGTACAGCTCCGATACCCCTCGCTCCAGCAGCCTCTCGCGGACCTCTTCGCTCAAGGGCGTCTGCGCCGTCTTGTAGAGCGACATAACGGGCGGACGGCCTATCCTGATGTAGATGTTGACCGGCGCCACCGTGCCCGGCTGCATGATCGCCAGGGGTATGGGGAAGACCTCGGAGCTGGCCTCAACTGCCTGTGTGGTCACGGCAACCTGTTGCAAAATGAGTCATGTTCACCCGACGCCCGGCGGACTGCGCCGCCGGCAACGTTATGATCAGCCCGCGCGTGCGGGCGCTCCAATCACGTCGGAGAGCGCTTCCTCCCAGCGGGCGCGCAGGCGCTGTCGGTACTCGCGTGGTCCGAGAAATCGGATAAAGTCTTGGAGCATATTCGTGTCGAACGCCGAATCCATTTCGTGCAGCATTATCTGGATCGCCTTGTAGGCCGACCTGGCGCTTGCATAGCAGCGGTTCGTGGTCAGCGCGTCGTAGACGTCAATGATGGTCGCAAGCCGCACGATGCGGTCAATCCTCTCGCCGCTGAGCCCGGACGGATAGCCGTTGCCGTCGTAGCGCTCATGATGCCCGGAGATGATCCGCGCGGCAGCGGCCTCGAGCCGGCGGTCGTCCTGCACCAGGTTCAGCCCCCGCTTGGGGTGCTCCTTCACTTTCTCAAACTCCTCCGGGGTCAGCTTGCCCGGCTTGTTCAGAATCTCTTCCGGTATCTCGCTCTTGCCTATGTCATGCAGGATGCCGCCGTTGCCGATGCGCCGCAGCATCTTCGCGTCGCGGATGCCCACAATGTCGTAGGCTGCGGCCACCAGGAACATGGAGACGTGCACGCAGTGGGTGTAAGTATAGTAGTCGTGGGAGGCTATCGAGGTCATGTGCCACAGCCCGTCGGGATCTTTCATGATGGACTGGACTGTCGCCTCGACCATGCGGTGGGCGCGGCGCAGGTTCCGGCCGGCGCGCGGCTCCTCGAACGTATCCTCCATCACCCGCGCCGATGTGTCGTAGATTAGTTTGCTCGCCTGCTCGGGGGGCACCAGGTCGTCCCGGATGATGGTGGAGATGTGCTCCTCCACGTATTCGTGGAAAGCCACCTTATCCGATGAACGAAGGTACAGGCTGTCAACTCCGTGCTCGATGAGGCGTTCCCGTATGTCCTCCCTCAACTCGTCCTGCGCCTTCTTGTAGAGCAGATAGCCGGCGGGCGGGCCGACGTGAATGAACAGGTCCACCGGCGCCAGCGTGCCCGGCTGCATCACCCCGAGCGCAACGGGCACGTACTCGACCCGTCCCTCTTCCGGCGACTCAGGGGCGTCCGCCGCCGCTTCGTCCTCTCGTTGCTCCCTCGGCTCGGCAGACATGGCATGCCTTCTCACCACTGTTTGCGGCTGCGACCTGTCGGAGATGTGGCAGAACTACACGGGTTACAGCAGTTGCAAGCGGAGTGCCAAGGGTCCCCCTACAGGCAGCGCGCGGGGTATGCCACAGGGGGTAGTGACAAATACCTCCTCGTGCCCCTCGCCATGTCCGGCCACTGGAACAATCTTTGCAATAGTTGCGGCTGTGACGCATTGCGACATCTGCCGCTACCCGAACCGGAGGGGGATAGACGCATGGCCCGCGCCTTCGTACTCTGCGCAGTCGGCGCCGTCTGCATCGGAACCGCCGCCGTGCAACTCCACGCGGGCGGAGGAGAGGCACTGCTGCGCGAGGCGTGGGAACGGTACCATCCAGACGCGATGGAACAGTACGAGGAGGCGCGGGACCACCTGGACTCGGTCATCAAGCTCTCCAGGGCGGGTGTTCCGGAAGGACTGCTGCTCCGCAGCCCCCACATGCAGGGGCTGCTGGCGCACCGCCAGGCGGCTTACGTGCTGGCAGCCTAGGAGCTGGCGCGGCGCCCCGAGGGGACCCGCAAGACGGCAATCCTCCTGCTGACCCGATACCTGGGGCGACGGGAACTCGGCCGCTTCCTGCCGCCCCTGCTCCAGCAAGCCGCCACGGAGGAGCAGCGCAAGGCCGTCGTCCGCACCATGGCCAGTCTCGGAGACCGCGTCTCGCTCCAGGCGCTTGAGCGACTGCTGGCCCGGCCTCGCGGCGACGCAACCGAAGAACTACTGGCAATGGCCGTGGAGGGACTGGGGCACTCACGCAACCGGCGGTACCTGCCCGCCATCCAGCGCGTGCGCAGCGGCTT
>PUMJ01000217.1 GCA_003551305.1 Candidatus Brocadiaceae bacterium | reverse complement strand
CTATCGGTCTGGCGGTGTCCCAAAGCCATGAGTGCCCTGCAACCTTGAGCAACGCGTATGATCCAGAAATCCAGCGGCCATAGTCTAGTCCAAAGTGCACGACTTTTTCAACAGGCTGTTATCTGTCGCACCCCCGCCATGGCGTTGATGAGCATGGGGAAGAAGGCGGAGAGGGCCACCACGACGACCATCGGCGCCTCTCCCAGGCCCAGCAGCACCATGAACAGCGGCAGCAGGGCCGTCTTCGGCACGGGGTGGAAGGCGGCGATGAAGGGGTCCACAACGCCCCGCAGCCGATCCGACCAGCCCATCGTCAGTCCGAGCAGCAGGCCGGGCACAGCGCCCAGCAGAAGGCCGCCGAAAAGCCGCGCCATCGTGATGCCGACGTGTCCCGCAAGGGCACCCGTCCGGGTCAGCCGGACCGTTGTGCGCGCTATGGCCGTGGGCGGGGGAAAGAAGAGCGGGTCCACCAGGCCGACGGCCACGAGCCCCTCCCACAAGAGCAGCAGGGCGAGCGCGATGGCGGCAGGCAGCCACGGGCGGCGCGAGGGCGTTTCTATCAGGATGTCATCCTCGATCACTTCACCCACAGCGCGTTACGCACCTCCTCACGCAGCATCTGCCAGATGTGTTGCACAAGCTCGTTGACCGCGGGGTCGGCCGCGTCCGTGAGGTTGCGCGGGCGGCTCAGCGGCACGTCCAACTGCTCCCGTATGCGGCCGGGGTGCCCGCTCATCACCAGTACGCGGTCCCCCAGCAGCACGGCCTCGCGGATGTCGTGCGTGATATAGACGACCAGCTTGCGGTGTTCTTTCCAAATCCTCAGCAACTCCTCCTGGAGGACGACCTTTGTCTGGGCGTCCAGGGCGCCGAGGGGTTCGTCCATCAGCAGTATCTGCGGGTCGGCCAGGAAGGCGCGGGCGATGTTGGCACGCTGTCGCATGCCGACCGAAAGCTCGTGGGGGTAGTTGCGCGCAAAGGCGTCCAGCCCCACCTTGCCCAGGAACTCGCGCGCCCGCGCTCGGCGTTCGCGCTTCGGCACCTTCCGCATCTCCAGCCCGAAGGCCACGTTGTCCAGCAGCGTCATCCAGGGGAACAGTCCGTGCTCCTGGAACACGAGCGCCGCGCGCAGGCTGCTATCGGGCACGGCGCCGTTGAAGGAGACTCGCCCGCCGGAGGGTTCCAGCAGGCCCGCCAGCACCTTCAGCAACGTCGTCTTGCCGCAGCCGCTGGGGCCGACTATGCACAGGAACTCCTCCCTTTCCGCCCGGAAGGTGACGTCCCGCAGCGCCAGGATGGGGCCGTTGCGCGTGGTGAACGATTTGCGCAGGTTGAGGCACTCGAAGAACATCACTCCCCTCCGGCGTGCACCTGCTCCGCGCGCAGGACGGCGTTGGCGTGTTCGACGAAGGCCGGGTCCCAGAACTCGTCGGGCTCAAGTTTGTGGTCCAGCAGCCCTTCCTTGTCGGCCCAGTCCTGGAAGTCCATGACGTTCTCGACGTTCAGCACGCCGTCGTTGCGCAGGTCGGACCAGCAGAGGCGCCTGAGCAGTTCGCGGTCCTGGCCCAGGCGGCGCTCCAGTATGTCCAGATTGCGTTCGGTGGGGCCCTCATTGTACTGGCGCACGGCCTTCAGGTTGGCCACCATGAACCGGCGGCCGACATCAGGCTCGTGCTCCAGCAGACGGCGTCCATAGGCGATGGAGCCGGCCTGGCCTCCGGGCACGAGGTCCTGTCCGGCCGCCACCATGACGGCCTTGCCGGTGTCGAGCGTGCGGGTGACCCAGGGCTCGCTGGTTATGACCACGTCGGCTGCGCCCGAAGCCACGGCCTCCGGCAGTGCGGGCTGTTGCGCAAAGCGTATTTCCACCTCGTCCCGGCTCAGCCCGGCATCGGCCAGCAGACGGTCCACCACCATGCCGTGGACCATGTCCATGGGGCTGATGAGTCGGAGTTTGTCCGGCGCGTGGCGCAGGTTGCCGTTCTGGAGCACGTCTTTGCGGGCCAGCACGGCGAACCACGTGCATCCCTCCCCCGGGTAGCCGATGTGGCTTCCTCCGGCCACGATACGGACGTTTCCAGTGCGCGCGATGGCGTTGAGTGTCCCGCTGTTGAGGGCGCCGGCCAGCACGTCCAGTTGACCGGTAACCAGCGCCGGGAGGCCAAACTGCGTGCGGCGCAGGTCCACGAACTCGACCTCGAGGCCCTGTTCGGCGTAGAAGCCCTCCTCCTCCGCTATGAACAGGGGCGCGAAGGAGAGGAGAGGCAGGGTGCTGACCTTGATGCGGTCGGGAGTCCCGGCGGTCTCCAGAGGGGCGTCATCTTCCCCGCCGCAGGCGGACAGCAGGAGAGCGGTCAACAGGGCGAGGGCAATCAGCATGCGTTTCGTCATCAGCGTCTTCTCCCATGTGCGGCCTTTTCGGCCCTCTGCGGTTCCCGGGCCAGTCGGCGGGACTCGGCTGCTTTCAGGGGCAGGAACTTGCCCCCGGCGTTCCAAAGGGGCTCACGGCGTCGGACGCGCAACGAGTCCCCCTGTTCCCAGAAGGCGGCTGAGAAGGCCCCGGCGAGGCCGGCCTGCCGCACGGCCTCCAGGACCGCGTCGACGACGGTCTCCTCCGACGGCAGTTCGACGTGCGGGCTCACGAAGAGGCTGAGGCGGGTGAGCCCGTTTTCGTCCTCCTCTTCGACGAACTGATAGTCCAAGGGGCTGCCGCCGAAGCGTCCGGGCAGCACCTCCTCGAGTATCTTCACCATGTCGGCGTCCACGAGCGTGATGCCCTCGCCGGTCACTTTGCGGTAGCTTCGCACGGCGCTGACGTGCTGTGTCATGCCCAGTTCACCGAGCAGGCACCCGCATGGCCGCGTCTCCATCACGCCGCAGTCGTCGGTCTCCAGGTTCAGCAGGAGCTTCGGCGCCGTATCCAGCAATGAGGTCGCGAAGAGCGCATCCTGTGCGAAAGGCCAGCCCTCCACCTGCACGGGGCGCTGGATGAGCGCGAGTCCGTCCATGGCGACGTGCAGGTCGTCGTCATCTGTCGTCTCGTCAGCGCAGCCCATCCCCAGGCACCCGGCCTCAGACATGCCGTAGATGGGAAACCAGGCGGCGCCGGCGCCCTTGATGCTCGCGAGCTTGGCCGGGGTGGTGGGCTCGCCGCCGGCGTGGATGGTGCAGCCGTCCAGCCGCACTCCCCGGTCCCGGGCGGCCAGGGCCAGGCGCGTGGCCGCGCTGACGGTCGTGTACACCATGCATCGGCCTTCTTCTTCCAGGGTCACGCGGACCCACTCCAGCAGGGCCCCGGGTTCGTTCAGGGGTAGGGGTTCGGGCAAGGGTACGGCGTGACCCAACATCCGGCCCAGCATGACGATGGCTTCGATAGCCATGCGGTGCTTCAGGGGCAAGCGAACGTCGCGGCTTCGGACCGGCGTGAACCAGCGGCGGGGCGGGTTGCCGAAAATGCTGCTGCGGAGCACCCCGCGCAGGCCGGCCACTCCGGGCAGGATGCCCCACCAGTAGGCGCCGGGGACGTCCACCACTTCGTGAGCGGCATATGCCGCCAGCAGGAACGGGGTGGTCTCCAAGACGTTCTCCAGGTCGATGGCCGTGCGTGTGGGCTTTCCGCTGGACCCGCTGCTGCTGCCGCGCCAGTATGCGTCGAGGTAGGGGTTGTCGAACGCCCGCGGGTTGACCGGCATCTCACGTCCGTCGCGCACGATGGGGCGCCGGCCCTTGAACTCCTCGAACGTCACGTATACGCCGGCCTCGTGAAGCTCGTGAAGGGCGCCTTCCAGGCCTCGGCGCCTGACGGCGTCTTCGACGTCGCTGAAACTGCAGTCCGCCATCTCGAAGAGCGGAAGATAGGGACTGGGGGGATAGTTGAACACGGCCTGGTTGAGTACCTGCAGGAAGCGCGCTTCCCGCGTCTCCGTGCGGCGGCGCAACGCCTGTCGCGCTTCCGCGAGGGACATGCGCTGGTTCAGGAACCCCGGGAAGCGCCGGAGAAAACGCAAATAGGCCCTCAGTTCGTTGAGCATTCCTGCGCAGTACCCCCCGCCGGCTATCCAATCTGTGGTCGTCACAGTCGGCTGGGATTGTAAGGGCTGAGGCCGTTCACGGCAACCGCAGAGCCGTCGCGGGATGCGTAGTCGCCCGCCCGACGAAATCACGCAACCCGGCCTCGTTGACGCGGAAAAGTTCGAGCCCGTTGAACTCGCCGATATGCGCGAAACAGTCCGGACAGGCCTCCATCAGGCGCTTCAGTTCGGGTGTCCCGAACGGGTATTCCGGGTCGAGGACGACGTAGCTGAACTCGAACCGGAGGATGCGGCCGGCCAGTGTCTGCGGGTCCATGCCGCGCCAGCGCCTGTTGAACCGCCACGCCTCGATGCGGGTCTTGTAGTGGATCAGCCGGTGTTCGTGGGCCAGTGTACGCTGGCGCGGGGTGACATTGTCCCGGATCCACTCGATGAGCGGCCGATATCGGGGCAGCCGACCCCGGGCGGCGTATTGCTCGAAATCGGGCGAACGCAAGATGACAATATCGGTGGTGATTCGGCTCAGGTGAGTCAGCAGGGACAGCGCCAGAATCACGTAGCCCAGCCGCACGAGTCGTCCCCGTGTGGCCCAGCCGAAGCGGGCCTCCAGCCGGTCGGCCAGCATCCAGCAGCCCTCGACCACCCAGATGAGCAGCACCGGCACCGCCGGCAGCACGTAACGCATGCTGGGGCTGCCCACGCAGACCCCGGCCAGGTACACCAGGCCATAGACGGCGAGCAGCCGGTCGCCCCGGCGCACCTGCTGCACCAGGCCGACGGCCAGCGGCGCCAGCATCACGACGCCGCCCGTGACTCCCAGCCCGCCCCCGGCGACGGCCGTGAACATGGCGTTGAGCAGGTCCGGGACGTCGCGAAGCATCCGCAGGACCACGCGTGGAAGGGCAGGGCCGATGAAAAAATGGGCGTAGGTCAGCGCCCGGGAAGATACACCGTCCCCGGTGCTGTGCAGCCACCAGGCCAACAGCGCGGCCGCCAGCGGGGAGGTTACGATGGCCGTCTGCGCAACGCTCAGCTTCCAGCGATTCCACGCGCGTCGTCGCAGCCATATAGCGCCGAGCAGGGCCGCGAAGAGGGCCAGGCCAAAGGGGCGCGTCCCCAGCGCCGCGAAACCGCCAAGCCCCGCCGCCAGCCCCCATAGCAGGCTGCGCCGGCCCTCCTCTGTCGCCATCCTGACGCCGCAATACAGGGCAACGAGGACGAAAAACGTGAACGGCACCTCCGTCAGGATACGTGTCGAATAGCTGAACAGCGGGTTTGATAGAGCAAACAGGACCAGGCAGACGGCGGCTTGCCGCCCGTCATGGCAGACCCGGCGAAACAGCAGATAGGCCATGGCCACCGCCCCCACTGCGAATGCCGAGATAAGCAGGTTCATCGCCAGGAAGCTCTCGCCCAGTGTCGCGTAGATGGGGGCCAGCATGGCGGGCAGCCCGGGCAGGGCGTAAGTGTGAACGCTGTAGTTGAAGACGTAGCGGCCCGTCTCGGCCAGCGATCTGGCCAGGCTCATGTACAGGGCACTGTCCCGCTGGAATGACCAGTGCGCGTTCAGCCCGGCAAGCTGCAGCAGCACCGTGCCCAGCATGACCCAGGGGAACAGCCTGTCCACCGGCGAACGGCCGCCGGGCGCGGGCGCGCAAGCCTCAGCTTCGGGGCAGGCGGCTGCTGTCATGTTCTACCTCGGGGGCGGGGAAAGAGCCATCTTGTACCCTGGACCGGCGGGCTCCGTCAACAGAAGGGGGGCCGCGTCTCGGATCATCAAACCTTGTGCCGGGGGCTGCCGAGGAAGTGGTGGTGTCGTGCAGGCCGGTCTCCATCACGTGGCTCCTTACGCCGCCGAAGGCCGCTCTGCCGGCGCCACCGCATTGCAGTGCGGGTCGGCTTTTTGTAGAATCGCTGCTCCTTGCTTTCCGACTTTTCACATGGGGGGACCGTGGCGCCGTGCGCGTGCTGTTTGACCTGAAACATCCGGCCCAGGTGAGGTTTTTCACCCCCGCTTGGGATGCACTCCGACGAGGGGGGCACCGCGTGCTGGTCACGTCCCGCCATAAAGACGAGACGGTCACGCTGCTGGACAGGCTGGGCGTGCCGCACGTCTGCCTGAGCCGCATGAGCCGGGGCTATGTGGGCATGGGGGCCGAGCTGGCCGCGCGTTCCTGGCGGATGCTGCGCCTGGCGCGGCGATTCCGCCCCGATGTGCTGGTCGCACGCACCGGAGTCACTATCGGCGTGGTGGGGGTCGCCCTGGGCGTGCCGCGCGTGGTCTTCGACGACACGGAGTTCGCCTGGCTGCAGCGGACCCTCTGCGTGCGGCTGGCCACCGTGGTGTGCACGGGCATGGGGTACTCCCAT
Organism: Candidatus Brocadiaceae bacterium; assembly: GCA_003551305.1. GTDB lineage: Bacteria > Planctomycetota > Brocadiia > SM23-32 > SM23-32 > B1Sed10-231. Next base: position 1,145 of record PUMJ01000217.1, on the reverse strand, counting down.
CGCCTCAGGCGCCGACAGCGCCGGTTCAAAGGGCCTCCGCAGCTTCTTTACACGCACCCGGCGCGCTTCACCCCCAACGGCGACATCCTGCGCCGCCATGGCATCGAGCCGGAGGAGCCCTGTATCGTCGTGCGAGTGAAGGCATGGCGCGCCCTTCACGACATGGGTGTGCAGGGGCCGCCTGATGAGCGGCTGGTGGCGCTGGTGGAGGAACTGCGCCGTTACGGACGGCCCGTCATCAGTTCCGAGCGCCCTCTGCCGGAGGCGCTGCGGCCCTGGCGCAGCCCGTTGCCGGTCGAGCACGCCCTGCACCTGCTCGCCTGCGCGCGCCTGTACGTGGGGGAGGGCAGTTGTATGGCGGCCGAGGCGGCCTGCCTGGGCACGCCGGCCGTTTTCGTCAGCCCCGCCTCGCGGCGCGGCTACCTGGACGCCATCGAGGAGCGCTACGGCTTGGCCAGGACGGTAGAGAACGTGGATGAGGCGACCCGTGTGGCCCGCAAGTGGCTGAAAGGGCCTGACGGGCAGCGGAAGGCCCGGCAAGCCCGCGAGGGGATGCTGCGCGACTGCGGCGACCCGCTCGACTTCATGCTGGACGTCATCCGCGAGGCCGCCGACGGCCGCTGCACCTAACGCCTGGCTCTCCGAAACGGGGGAGGAACGTTTGAGCGAACTGATGGGCATTGCCGGCGCCGGCCCCGCGGAGGCCCGCCGCGTCCTGGAGCGCATGCATGCCCACATCGTTCCCGCCGGAGGCCAGCAGGCCACCCGTCATGAGCTGGAAGGGCTGGTGGCGCTGCACCTGCACCACGGACAGGCGGTCCACCGCGCGGGTCCAGATGAGGCCAGGGGCCGGCTGGCCATCGTGGAAGGGGAGGTCTATGACATCGAGGGTCGGCCAGGCACGGACGCTGACACGGTCATGCGGCTCTATGAAGAGGAAGGTGCCGCGGGATTCCGGCGGCTCAACGGCTCATACGGCGTGCTTCTCTACGACGAGCGTAGCCGGGAGCTGATTCTTGCGACGGACAGGCTTTTCAGTCGTCCCGTTTACTACGCGCTGCACGGCGGTGCGCTTTACTTCTCCTCCCGGCTTAACGCTCTGGCCGCATCGGGGGCCCTGCCCGGGCTGCGGCTGGACATGACGG
>PUMJ01000020.1 GCA_003551305.1 Candidatus Brocadiaceae bacterium | reverse complement strand
GCCCTGCTTCAGTGGAAGCAGGCGGGATGCCGGCGCTGCAAACGACGGCGCGAACGCGGCTCCCCACGTAGCGCCACCTTCCAACCTTCGCCTCCAGCGAAGGCTGGCCACCTGCGGGCATTTTGCCCGCAGGATAGGAGCACGCTAAACACGTACGCCGCCCGGTCGGCTGAGCGGTTCGGCCCTGAGCTCACCGCCGAAGGGCTCAGTCGAAGCCCCGGCTGTGGAAGCCCCCGGGCTGCAGGGGGCTTCGTTTCTTGTTTCTTCACGGCGCGCGGTTCGATGCCACGCCCTCTTGCCATGCCATACGGGATTCCACATCCTGCCCGGCGGCAAGCCGCCGGGTATGAGGGCGGCGCCGCGCTCTGCGAGCGCGCAAGGCGCCGCACTCCAGGGTTCACCGTTCGCGCACGTCGCACAACTCAACATCGTCCGGGCCGCGTCCTCTGGAGTGCGCCGCGCTCTGTGAGCGCGCTGCTTGCCGGCGCCCTGCCGTTGCGGGGCTTGCCCCGCTCTTTCACGGCACACGGTTCGATGCCCGCCGAAGGACCTGCGGAAAACGTCCCGCACGCCGCGCCCGTCGCGTTCAGGCGCCTGTCACGGGGAAACGCTGATGGCCGCCGGCTGGCTCTCCTCGCCTTCGGACAGGAGGCTGACCGGGTGCTCGCCGGCGCCAACTCCCGCCGGGACGCGCATGCGCAACACCCCGCGGGCCGACCGCAGGCTTCCCTCCTCCGGCTCGTACCAGACCACTATCCTGTGGCGGTCAACCTGATCCCCGATCAGCCCCTTCAGATGTTGGAGTACCGCTCCCATGTGCTCTCCTCATGTGGTCCAGGGCGGGCGCCAGCGGGCGGCTGCCCGTCCCAGTCCTCAGCCATCAACCGTAACGCTTCCATGGCGCCTTAGGAGCGCAAGATGGGATACTCATCCACATCCATACCTCCCAGCACCCCTTCTCCGTTTTGAGTCTCACGCCTTGCCGCGGATGCGCTCGTAGGCCGAGGCGAGCAGTTTCTCGAGCTCAGCGGCCTCCGCTTGCGGACTTGTCGGCTTCATCACGGCCTGCTTCCATCCCTCGTCGTAGCGCTGCAGTTCCCAGTTGTCCGCCTCGAAAGCCTGTGCTTCCTCTTCCGGCACCTTCACCATGACTTTCCACACGCGCACCCCGCCCCACTGGAGCGAGAAGGGGTTCACATTCCCGTACTTGAAGGCGAGGTAGTGCTTCTTCGGCTCCATCCGGATGTTCCATCCGCGTTGCTTGACGAGGCTCCGGATCTGCTCGGCCATTCTGTAGAACTCTGCTGTGGCCTCCTCCCCGTGTTCTTCCTCGTAGAACTCCCTGCCGTACTCCCCTTTCCCTTTGGCCGTCTTGACGCTCTTTTTCTCCTCGGGTTCGAGCTTCTCCGCCAGGATGAACGTCTCCTCCTCCTCTTCGTCCACGAACCGCGTCACGCGCAGCAGGTCGATGTCATAGCCAATCCGGTCGGTCATGCGCAGGACGTTGTTGCGGAACCGGGGGCCCACCACGACGATCCTCACGTCCGCGCTGTCCCAGTCAACCTCCATCTCCTCCGGCCGGTCGTCGGCCTCCAGCCACATCGCCTTTATGCTGTCGGGGCTGGTCTCGGCCCAGATGGCGTACTGCAGCACCTGCGGCAGGACGTCCTCGGTGACTGTGTCGTTCTTCAGCTCGATGACGCAGACGTTGCCGTCCTGGTCTACGCCGACCATGTCCGGTATGTCCTTTCCCGTGCCGGAGCGGACCTGGCGTTTGATCACGTAGATGTTCTCAAGCAGTTCCTGGTGCTCGAACAGGTAGTTCTCCAATTCCTCTTCGGATTCGAACTCCGTCTCCGCCAGGTTGACCGTGCGTCCCGAAACGCCCATCCAGTAGAGGTTTTCCATCTGTTCCTCCCTTTCCATCTACCCCAGAACCGGCGCACCCCACCGGTCATCAGGCTGGCTTACCTTTCGATTTTGCCGCTTTAAAACCACCACATAGAAGGGTGCGTGACCCTTCGCCGCCCGGAATGTCGTCGTGGATGATGCCTACGATGAACTCGCAACAGAAGCAGTCATGAATAATATTCGCATAAGGCTTGCCGCGCCAGAATCGGGCTGGCAGAGGACAGCCGTCCACATGAAGGGCCAAACCTCTCTCTATGGCCTCAAGCCGGGTAGCATCATCGCAGAGGCAACGGAAAGATATCAAGCCACTGGTCGCCACGTCTCAGGACACTGTAACGCATCTACAGCCGAAAGCTCGATCCAAGGGGTGCCTTGCAGGTCCCTGGCCTTTCCGTGGTCCACTGCATGGGAATGACGGATCTCGATACCAGCAAGCAGACATCCTTCCACGTCAAACAACCCGATATCCAGGATTCTTCCGGACGTGAGCTGACACTCCAACCGAGCTTCATGAACTCGCGGAGGCAACATCTGCCACTTCTCGGCCGCACAGACTTCGCATGCATGGAGCAGCCGTATTTGCGGTTGCCCGACTTCTACGCATTCCATTACAGTGGCGAAAACTGCCTGCTTTGCGGCCACGTGGACCCATCCCTCTCCCACCAGGCGACAGGACTCCGGCGTCGTGTAGTGCGCGAAATGCGGCACTTTCATCTCCCCGCGCCGCAGAACAACGCGGGCATGACATTCAGGGCACAGGTAACGAACGCCCCTTTCACCGTCGTCCGGACGAACACGCGCCCCAGATTCTGTCAGCGCATAGGGTATTCTGAGTACCGTGCCCGTTTCTGTGTCCGCTTGCTGAGGCCGGCTTTGCGGTGCCATCACTTCACGACACCCCCTGGCAAAGTTGCTGGCTGATGGTGGACCACTCGTACTGGCCGTCCAGGAGGCGGTTCCAGTGTTTCTCCGCCTCCTTTCAGGGGACGAGTTCCCGCAGGGGTGCTATGTTGAGCACCACGCCGTCGTCCAGGTCGGGCTCCAGCTCCAGCTCGGCAACCGGCCGGAGCTTCTCCTCGAAGTCCTCCAGCTCCGCCACGAAGTCCTCCTGGTCAGCTATCTCCTTCTCCAGCCGTTTGGCCTCCGGGCCGCCGGTGCCGGCCTCCCCGTGCCGCGCGCGCAGCCGCTCCAGCGCTGCCTCCTGGCCCTCCGGCGTCATCTTCTCCCGCCGGTGAAAGACACCGAAAAGCTTCTTCAGCGCCGTAAGCACCCACCCCCCGCATTTTCGCGTGCGCCCATTCAGCGTGGTGAGGTATTTCACGTCCCGCAGAAGGTGTGCCGGGCAGAACTCCACCAGCACGCCCACGACGGTTATCAGAGGAGAACGTCGGCGTCGGGTCCTTTCAGTCGAACGCACCTGCGCAGGTCCCATTGGCAGCCCCTTCCATACAGAGCGCACACGCATGTCCGTCCTGCCGCCACCACCGGTATCTGCTGGGGACCACAATTCAGCGGGAACGTCAAGACCCATTTTTGCTTTCTGTGCCGCAGCGGGGGCCCTGGCAGGGAAATGACGCCTGTCCGCCTCGTGCGGGAACGGCGGGAGAAGCTATCAAGAACTGCAAAAGCAATGTTTAGCCAGAAAGGACGCTGTCATTCTGAGGAGGGGCAGAGCCCTGACGAAGAATCTCTACCCCGGAGTCCATTGCGCGCCTGAACGGCGAGATTCTTCGCTGCGCCGTGCGGCGAAGTCAGAATGACATCATTGGCTTTGCCGGGCTCAATAACCGCGACGACCACTACGGAGAGGAAGGTCAATGCGGACAGCGTCAGCGGGCAGAACGGCTATACTGGCACACGGCGAACGGATGTAAGCGCAGAGGGCGCGGAGAACGCCGGGAGACGGCACAAAACGGCAACGCCGAACGGCGGGTGTGTCGGGTCCGTGGGCGTCTGTGCAGGTCCGTGTCCGCCGCTGCCCGGCCAGAAGGCGTCCTCAATGACCGGTTTGGGCGCCCGCGACCGGTTTATCCCGTCGCGACCGATCCGTCCAGCCGCTGCGAAACGAATCCATTTGGTCGTAAGCCGTTGTCGGAAAAAGGCTTGACCGCAGAGGCCGCGGAGAGCGCCGAGGGCCGAGGAACGGCGGGGAAAGGAAGAACGACAAACGGCCTCTACGACGAAGTTCAGGAAGGACACGAAAGGCAGAACATCAGGGGCAAAGCTCCAACGGCATGCGGCGAACGGATGTAACCGCCGGGGGCGCAGAGGGCGCGGAGAAGGGCGGCGGAAGGCACATGACAGCAACGACGCTTACGCTCCACCGTCCGCGCCGGTCTTCACTCTCAGCCAGCAACCCGCAGCTCTCAACCATTGTCCGCCATCCAGGGGGTGGCGGTGTCCCATGTGCGCAGCTTCTCGTCCAGCTCACGGGCCGGGGCCGGCAGGTTGTCCTGCTCGGCCAGGTTGTGCTGCTGGTAGGGGTCCTCGCGGAGATCGTAGAACTGCCGGGGCGCGTCGGCGAGGGCGTGGTCCTCGCCGGCGAAGGGGACGGAGTACATGTGCCGCGGCGACCGGACGGCGGCGCCCCGGCCGGTCTCGACGAACGCGCAGGGCTCTTCATCGCTCGGCTCCCCGCGGCACAGGGAGGCGAGGTCGCGGCCCTGCATGTGGTCGGGGACGTCTGCGCCGACAAGGGAGAGCAGCGTCGGCGCCACGTCCACGAGGGCGGCGACGTGGCTCCGGCTGACCACCGGCCCTGCCCCGAGCGCGGGCCAGCGCAGGATGAGCGGGACCCGGATGGACTCCTCGTTCGGGCCGCCCTTCTGGACGAGGCCGTTGCTGCCCAGGTTGTCGCCGTGGTCGCTTGTGAAGACGACGATGGTGTCCTCGGCCAGCCCGCACCGGTCGAGCGCGGCGAGCATGCGGCCGAAGGTCGCGTCCATCCACGTGGTCATGCCGTAGTATTCGGCGATCAGGTGCCGCAGCGTGTAGCCCTCGGGCAGTCGCTCCGTGTAGGGCAGGTGGAAGTTGTAGTAGCGGAAGTCGTAGCGGTAGACCTTGAACCAGTGGTCCTGCTCCTTCAGCGGCGTGTCGAGATCCACGTTGGGGCGCAGGGGCACCTCCTCCGGGGCGTACATCGCGCGGTAGTGCTCCGGCGCATCGGCGACGGGGCAGTGCGGCACGGAGATGTTGTAGTAGAGGAAGAAGGGGTCTTCGGCGTGCCGGCGCTCCGCGATGAAGCGTTCGACGCGGTCCGCCTCGAAGTCCACGCTGTAGCCCTCGGGGACGAACTCCGGCCCGCCGTTCTCGGTGAAACTCTGCCCCGTGTGGCAGTGGTGCACGCGGGGGATGAGGTACTGGTCGAACCCGACGTCGTGCGGCCAGGAGTGGATGTGCCACTTGCCGATGGCGGCGGTGCTGTAGCCGCGGGCGCGCAGCAGCTCGGCCAGGGTGGGGTCCGGCAGGTGAGGGCGGCCGTCGTAGGGGTATTCCGGCATGTTGAAGCTGCCCTCCCGGTCCACGTAGGCCACGTTCGCCACGCCGTCCGTGCAGGTGCGGTTGTGCTGGCCGGAGAGCAGGACGGAGCGGGCCGCCATGCAGACGGGGTAGTTGGTGACGGCGGTGTCGAAGCGGACGCCCTCGGAGGCGAGTCGGTCCAGGGTGGGAGTGCGGATGACGTCGTTGCCGTAGCAGCCGACCTCGAAGGCACGGAGCTGGTCGCAGGTGCAGAGGATGATGTTGGGTCTTCGTGTCATGGTCCGGTGGCCCGGAAGGTAATAGTGGTGTCAGGGCAGCACGCGCCCACGGTAGCGGCGGGCGGGCGGCCCGTCAAGCGGGCGGGGTTGTCACGCGGTGGTCGCCAGAGGGCGAATGGCGGCTATCCTCGACCCTGTGCACCGGGATGCGGCACGCCTTTCGCGGAGCCCCGTTCTGGAGAGAGCGCTATCTGCTCAGAAGGCCATGCGCGCCCAGCCGGGCTCGGGGTCGGGGTCCAGGCCCAGCATATCCCGCGCCGTGCGCACGTAGTGGCGGTAGAGTTCGATAGGTGTTCCGTTCGGGATGCGGTGGTCCAGGCCGAAGACGGCGCCCCCGCCGCGCATCATCGGCTGAAGCTTGTACTCGAGTTCCCGGCGGATGGCCTCCCGGCTGCGGCGCACGACGTGCTTGTCAATGCCGCCCAGCACCGCAAGCCGCTCCCCGTACCGCTCCCGGACCTGCACGATGTTCATTCCGGCGGCCGGCTCCATGGGAAACATGCAGTTGACGCCGGCGTCCAGGAAGGCGTCAATGACCGGGTTCATGTTGCCGTCGGAGTCCTGGCTGAACAGCCGGGCCCCGCGCGCCGCAAGTGGCTCCCAGGCCCGGCGATAATAGGGCAGGACGAACTCGCGCACCTGCCGCGGTCCCCACAGCGGCCCGCTGCGCCCCGCCATGTCCTCGTGGACGGAAAGCTGGTCCACGCGCACTTGCTCGACCACGCGCTCCAGCACGCGCCGGGCCGTGCGGCCGATGGTCTCCAGGATGTCGTGCAGCAGCTCAGGCTGTTCGTAACAGGCCAGGCACGCCTGCTCCTCGCCCATGAGCTGGCGAACCTCGTCGAAGCCGCCCGGGACGTGCACGACGATGAGGGCGGCCCGCGCCCGCGCCTCGCGCGCCCGCTCGGCCCAGCCCTCGGCGAAGCGGTCCTCGCTGAACTCGTAGTGCGGCTTCATCTTCCGCCAGGAGTCCATGTCCGTGACGGGGTAGTCCATCGGGAGGGGGATGGTGGCGGCGGCCTTGCTCAGCTTCATGCGCCGTCCGTAGCGGTCGCGCGTGATGGCGAACTCCGGGGTGTCCTCGAGTATCTCCTCGCGGCAGCCGTGGATGAACCCGGTGGCGGCCCGCACGCCGTGTCGCCGCACGTAATCGAAGCCGAACGCCGTCAGGTTGATCTCGTCCTCGCGGGCCCCCTGCCGGCGCCATTCCTCCTCGAGCCCGAGCAGCGGGCCGAACAGCTCGACCAACAGCGGCCGGCGGGCTCCCTGGAAGGTCATGTAGTCGAGGTATTCCTCCCGCAGTATCTCCATGGGGACTCCCTCAGTCGGGCAGGGCGATGCGGCCGCCGGACTCGAACTGCTGCGGCGCGCTTTCCAATCGGAACGTCCTGCGGAAGCGCCGGACGGTCAGGCCGGGGCCGCCGCGCTGTTCGGTCCAGGCCCACGCGGCGCGCCAGTGTTCGATGCTGCTGCCCGGGATGAGCGCCATGGGGTCAGGCTCCCGCGTTGGGGTTGAACCTGCGCCCCTCGTCCACCATGGCCAGGTAGTTGTCCACGGGGATGTAGTTGGCCACGCTGTTGCCGCTGCCCAGGCAGTATCCGCCGCCGGGCATGCACCTCTGCAGTGTCTCGCGCACGCGGCGGCGTATCTGCTCATGGTCGGCTCGGCAGAGGAAGTCCACGTCAATGCCGCCCAGCAGGGCGATGCGGTCCCCGTAGCGCTTGACCGCAAGAGTGACCGGCTCGATGGTGTCCTCGAAGGAGTGGCGCGCGTCTATCTGCACGTCCTCGATAAGGTCCTCCATGATGGCGTCCAGCTTGCCGCAGGCGTGCAGCAGGTAGGGGCGGCCGGCCTCGTGGGACATGCTGGCCATCAGCTTGTGGCCGGGCAGGACGAACTCGCGCAGGTCGTCCGGGCTGATGAGCGTGCCGGTCTTGAAGCCCATGTCGTCGCTGCCCCAGATGATCTTGACCCGGTCGAACTCGAGCATACGGGCGATGGCCACCCGATAGGTCTCCACCAGGCGATCGCTGATGGCGCTGACCAGGTCCCGCTGGTCGTAGAGCGCATAGCAGAGGCTCTCGTAGCCCATCAGCCAGGTCAGGTGCTCGGCGAAGTGGGCAAAGCCGCCGCTGCCGATCACGCACATGTCCCCCCGGAGGTTCTCCTCGTACCACTCAAGCGCCCGGCTGGTGGCTTGTTCGGGGTCGGGCCAGGGGTAGCTCTCGAAGTCCTCCCAGCTCGTGATGGGGCCCTCGTGCTCCTCCATGTAACGGCGACCGCCGTCGCGGGCGAGGTCGGCCGTGTCGTCGGTGAGGCAGTGCTTCAGGGGCATGTCCAGTCCCTCGATGCCCTGGCGCACATAGTCGTAGCCCAGGAAGCGGTTGACAGCCACCTCGCGCTTCAGGCCGTGGAACTCGTCCTCCGGGTCCAGGTGGTCGGCCACGCCGTAACGGTCGCAGATGGCCTGCTTGATCTCGGCATCGAGAAACAGTTCTATGTGGTAAGTCCGGTCGGGGGTGCCCTTGCGCATAATGCAGTCGCGCAGACCCTCCCAGTCGGGGGTGAACTCGGCGTCGAACGGTGACTCGGCCATTGCGGGGTCCTCGGTCGTGAGAGGTTCGGTTGGATCCGGGGACCCTGTGATAGCCCACAGTGGGGGGCGGCGTCAACTGCTCAGTCGGTTTTCGCGGGGGCCGGGGCGGGGCGCCTGTCCTTCCAGAGGATCAGCGCCGTGGCGAGCACGGCGACCGGCAGCATGGCGTAATCCTGTTGCACGCCCAGGCTCGGCGCGGCCAGGGTGGCCATGATGGACCAGACAAAGGGGACGATGAGCAGATACTTGGGTGTGCGGCCGGTGAGCCACAGGAGCATTCCGAACGTGAAGACGATGCTGGGGGAGGGAGCGGCGCCGAAAAGCGGCGACATCGGGTACGTGTGCCCCATGTGCCACCCGATCATGGGGTACACCACGAGCGCGTAGAGTATCAGCGCTGCGCCGAAGGCCGAGTAGCTGTCCCACTGGCAGCGGAAGTGGAGCTCCTTGCTCAGCACCCCCCGCCACTGGAGCAAGGCGCCCTGCACGATGAAGAACGCCGCGAACACGTAAGCCAGGAGGCTCAGGGCGCTGAAGAAGAACAGGTGGTACATCGCCCCGATCCAGAGCCAGATGAACGCCAGGATGGCGGCGATGCCCATGTCCCCCTCCAGGCGCCGCGTGAAGCTGAGGCCCACGGCCAGGGCGCCCAGCAGGTAGAAGACCACCTGAATAGGCCAGATGGACTCGTTGTATTCCCAGAAGACCCGGAAAAACTCCTCCATCGTGAACGGGAGAGGCACCTTATCCCCTTTCGATGTCCTGATGTTTAACCGGTTGCCCGGCAGCGCCCCTATCATTATAGCACGCATGCCCGCCCCCCACAGCGCGCGGTCGCCCGGGCAAAACCTGCCCGGCGGGAAAGGCCCTGCCCCCGGAGCAGAGCCCCTGAAAGGGCAATGCAGCGCTGGCTTCTCAGCCCTCCGCCGTGGTCCGACGTTCGCTTCACCCCGCAGCCAGCAGCCGCACCGCGCCGTCTATGCCGAAGTAGAGGGCGAAACCCACAAGGAGCAAGGCGCAGGCGCCGACCAGCCGGCGGTAGCCGCGGTCGGACAGGATGCGCCGCCCCCGGTGCACGCCCTCCGCCACGGCCGAGTACCAGCCGAGGTCCGAAAGGACGTGGCCGGCGTAGAATGCCGCGTAGCCGAGTGCCCCGTGGACGGTGGCCTCCGCCAGAAACCGCATCCCCACGGTGGCCCACCAGAGGGTGAAGTACGGATTGGCGACCGAAGTGGCCGCGCCCGCTCCGATCAGGCCCGCCGCGCCGAGCGAGCCCTGCCCCTCGGCCTCTGTCGGGCCAGGCAGGTGCAGGCCGGGCAGGGAGCGCAGCATCTGTGCCCCCAGCCCAAGCAGCAAGGCCCCACCCGCGACCCCTACCAGGCCCGTGAACACCGGGCGGGCCAGCAGCCCTCCGAGCCCGAAAACGACGGCCAGCACCAGGGGCACCTCCACCATCGCGTGCCCTGCCACGATGAGCGGCCCCACCGCGCGGCCCCGGCCGGCGCTGTGCCGGATGGTCACGAAGAGCACAGGACCCGGCATCAGCGCGCCGGAAAGGCCAATTACGAACGCCGAGAAGAACAAGAACGCCAGTCCCATGGGCTGCCTTCGCCAGAGAACAGGAAGCAGACGCGCATTATAGGCCGGGCAGCACCGCGGCCCAAACGCAGCGGCAGCCGGTGCGTGAGCGCGTCCCGCCCCAGGGGCCATTCAGATGCCTGCAACCACTCTGGGGCGCTCTGGACATCTTCCTCCCCCTCGTGCCCGTGGTGTCCTGCCACAACGCCGGCGGGTAAACACGGCGGTTCCGCCGGTTCTAGTGTCCACATGGCCCGCTTCTCGCACCGGGCGACCACGTTGCACGGGGGGGCCTTTGTGTTATAATAGAGGTTCCTGATGAACCGGGGCCGGTTCGCCGTGTGGTTCGGGGCACTCTTGCCGGACGGCGCTGGGCCCGGGTTTCCCGACGACAACGCCATACGGAGGTATTCGGAACGTGCCATTGTTCTGGGACCCCACATATCTGCTGTTGATTCCGCCGATGCTGCTGGCGCTGTATGCCAGCTCGAAGGTGAAGTCAACGTTCGAGAAGTATTCCCGCTACCGTTCCTCCTCCGGCGTCACCGGCGCCGAGGTGGCGCGGGGCGTGCTGCGGAGCGCCGGACTGGGCGACGTGAACATAGGACGCACCTCCGGCCAGTTGAGCGACCATTACGACCCCCGCAAGCGGGAGTTGAAGCTGAGCGACGGGGTGTACAGCTCCCCGAGCCTGGCCGCGCTGGGCGTGGCGGCCCACGAGGCCGGCCACGCGCTCCAGGACGCCGAAGGCTACATGCCGCTGAAACTGCGCCAGGGCGTATGGCCGATGGCCGCTTTCGGCAGCAACCTCGGTCCCATCATTGCCATCGTGGGCATCCTGATGACGGCGATGACGGGGGCCGGCTGGGCGCATATCGTCGCTCAGGTGGGCATCTGGGTCTTTGCCGGCGCGACGGTCTTTACCGTGATGACCCTGCCGGTGGAGCTGAACGCCAGCCGCCGCGCGCTTGCCGTGCTGGAGGGTTCGGGCTACATCGGCTCCGATGAGCGGCCGCACGTCAAGAAGGTGCTGGACGCGGCGGCGCTCACCTACCTTGCCTCGGCGTTCATGGCGGTGATGATGCTTCTGAGATTCATACTCCTTTTCGCTATGGTGTCCCGGCGAAGCTGACGCCGCGGGCAGGGGAGCTTCATGGGAGCGACGATCACTGAGAAAATCCTCTCTGCCCACTGCGACGCGGAGCCCGGGGCGCCGGATGCGCTGCGGGCCGGCCAGTTCATCATGGCCCGGGTGGACTTCTGCCTGGGCAACGACATCACCGCCCCGATAGCCATCGAGCAGTTCGAGAAGGCCGGCTTCGAGAAGGTGTTCGACCGCACACGCATCGCCCTGGTGCCGGACCACTTCACCCCGAACAAAGACATCAAGGCCGCCACCCTGAGCAAGAGGCTCCGGGAGTTTGCCCGCAAGCACGACATCGTGAACTACTGGGAGGTCGGACGCGTGGGCATCGAGCACGCCCTGCTGCCCGAGCAGGGCCTGGTCGGGCCGGGTGACCTGGTCATCGGCGCCGACTCCCACACCTGCACTTACGGCGCCCTGGGCGCTTTTTCGACCGGCGTGGGCAGCACGGACCTTGCGGCCTGCTTCGCCACGGGCCAGGTCTGGCTCCGGGTGCCGGAATCCATGAAGTTCACCTTCACCGGCGAGCTTCCGCGCTGGGTGGGCGGCAAGGACCTGGTGCTCTATACCATCGGGCGCATCGGGGTGGACGGGGCGCTCTACCGGGCTATGGAGTTCTGCGGCCCGGCCATCGAGAAGCTGCCGATGGACGACCGCTTCACCATGTGCAACATGGCCATCGAGGCGGGGGGAAAGAGCGGCATCGTGCCCCCGGACGAGAAGACCCGCGCCTACTGCGAGGGGCGGCTGCGGCGCGAGGCGCGCTTCCTGACCAGCGATCCGGATGCCGACTATGTCGAGCAGTACGAGTGGGACGTCAGCGGCCTGAGCCCGCAGGTGGCCGCTCCGTTCCTGCCGTCGAACACGAAAGGCGTTGAGGAATTCGAGAACATCGAGATAGACCAGGTCGTGATCGGCTCGTGCACCAACGGCCGGATAAGCGACCTCCGGATAGCCGCACAGATACTGGAGGGTCGGAAGGTGGCCCCCTCGGTGCGGTTGATCGTCTTTCCGGCCACGCAGGAGATCTACCGGCAGGCGCTCGAAGAGGGCCTGGTGGACATCTTCATCGAGGCGGAAGCGGCGTTCTCCACCCCCACGTGCGGCCCGTGCCTGGGAGGGCACATGGGCGTGCTGGCGGCGGGGGAGCGTGCCCTGGCCACCACGAACCGCAACTTCCGAACGCGGATGGGGCATCCGGACAGCGAAGTTTACCTGTGCAACCCGGCGGTCGCCGCGGCCAGCGCCGTGACCGGACGCATCACGCATCCGGCCGAACTGGGGACTGAACGCCCCGGCGCCACCGCCCGAAGGGCCGACTGAACATAGGGGAACGACAGCCATGTCGCTTTACGTCGGACTGGATGTCGGGTCAATAAGTGCTGATGTTGTCGTCATGAACGAAGAAGCGGACATCCTCGAGTCGCGTTACGTGAGGGTGTTCGGCCAGCCGCACCATGTTGCCCTTGAGCAACTGGAAGACATCCTGCAGACGCATGATGGTGTGGTAGGCCTGTGCGTGACAGGTAGCGGCGCCAAGAAGGTGAGCGAACTGCTGGCGGTGCCTTTCGTCAACGAGATAGTCGCCCACAGCCGTGCCACCGCGCTCTTCCAGCCGGAAGTGCGAACCATAATCGAGATCGGCGGCAACGAGTCGAAGCTCATACTGCTGGGCCACGGCGAGGATGGTAGCCCGCGCGTGGAGGACTTCGCCATGAACGCCCTCTGCGCCGCCGGCACCGGCTCCTTCCTCGACCAGCAGGCCTCTCGCCTGAAGGTCTCCATCGAGCAGTTCAGCGAAATGGCCCTCAAGAGTGAGAATCCCCCGCGCGTGGCCGGTCGCTGCTCGGTCTTCGCCAAGAGCGACATGATCCACCTGCAGCAGCAGGGCACTCCCGACTACGACATCGTCGCCGGCCTGTGCTACGCGATGGCCCGCAACTTCCGCAGCAGTGTCGGCATGGGCAAGGAGTTCACGCCACCGGTCGCCTTCCAGGGCGGCGTTGCCGCCAACGTCGGCATGGTGCGCGCCTTCCGCGACGTGCTCAATCTGGGCGACGAGGAACTGATCATCCCCGATCACTTCGCCTGTATGGGCGCCATCGGCGCCGTGCTGCAGACGCTTGACGACGGGCGCGACTGCTCCTTCGAAGGACTGGACGCTCTGCGGGACTACGTGAGCCGTCCCCACGCCGACGCCGAACGCCTGCCCCCCCTCAATGCGGATGACTACCAGATAGACGTCTCCACCCACCCCCTGCCCGAGGGCGACCAGAAGGTGGACGCCTACGTCGGAGTGGACGTCGGCTCCATCAGCACCAACGTGGTCGTCATTGACGAGGACCGCAGGGTCCTTGCCCGCCGCTACCTGATGACCGAGGGGCGGCCGCTGGAAGCGGTCAAGAAGGCCCTCTACGAGGTGGGGCAGGATATCGGCGACCGAGTGCTCGTGAAGGGCTGCGCCAGCACCGGCAGCGGCCGCCACCTGACGGGTGCCTTCTTCGGGGCGGACGTCATAAGGAACGAGATAACCACGCACGCGCGCGGCGCCGCCCATTTCAACCCCGACGTGGACACCATCTTCGAGATCGGCGGCCAGGACGCCAAGTACATGTCCCTGGAGAACGGCGCCGTGGTGGACTTCGCCATGAACAAGGTCTGCGCCGCCGGCACCGGCTCCTTCCTGGAAGAGCAGGCCGAGCGACTGGGCCTGAAGATAGAGGAGGAGTTCGGCCAGGAGGCCCTTGGCTGCGACGAACCCTGCCAACTGGGTGAGCGCTGCACCGTGTTCATGGAAAGCGACCTGAACTACCACCAGCGCCGCGGCGTGCCCCGCGACGACCTGGTGGGCGGGCTCAGCTACAGCATCGTGTACAACTACCTGAACCGCGTGGTCGAGGACCGCAAGGTCGGCGACGTCATCTTCTTCCAGGGCGGCGTGGCCTTCAACCGCGGCGTCAAGGCGGCCTTCGAGGCCGTCGTGGGCAAGAAGGTCCTGGTGCCGCCGCACCACGACATCATGGGCGCCATCGGGGCCGCCCTCATCGCCCGGGAGGATTCCACGGGCGAGTCGAGTTTCCGTGGCTTCGACCTGCGCGACGTGGACTACGAGCTTCAGAGCTTCGAGTGCAAGCAGTGCTCGAACCGCTGCGAGATACACAAAGTTAGCATCGAAGGGCGCGACCCGCTGTTCTACGGGAGCCGTTGCGGGCGCTTTGACGACAAAAAGAGCAAAAAGGGCGAACACCTGCCCAGGCTGTTCGAGGAGCGCGAGCAGGCGCTGCTGCAGACGTACGATCGTGAAGAGCCGCCCGAGCCCATAGGCGTGCGCGTCGGCATGCCCCGCGTGATGATGTTCTTCGACCTGTTTCCCTTCTGGAAGGCGTTCTTCACCGAGATAGGCGCCCAGGTCGTCCTGTCCGAACCCACCAACCGCCCGATCATCAACAGCGGCAGCGACGTGATGACCACGGAGACCTGCTTCCCCATCGTGGTCTCCCACGGTCACGTGCTGGACCTGCTGGAGGAGGACGTGGACTGGATCTTCGTGCCCAGCGTCATCAACCTTGAGCACGAGGCCGACGGCGTGGTTCACTCCTACGCCTGCCCTCTGGCGCAGGGGCTGCCGTATCTGCTCGAGTCGGCCATCAGCTTTCCCGAGGGCGGGCCGCAGTTGCTGGCTCCGGTCTTCCACTTCGAGCGCGGCCGCCGCGCGGTGGAGAAGTCCCTGCGCGAACTGGCCAGCCAGTTGGGCGTGCCGGCCGGGCGCGTGTCCGGGGCCATCGAGTCGGCCTGGGACGCGCTGGAACGCTTCCGAGGGTTCTGCCGCCGACGCGGCGAAGAGGTGCTCGAATCCCTGCCGGCTGACGAGCACGCCATCGTCATCGTCAGCCGGCCCTACAACGGCTGCGACGCCGGCATGAACCTGGCCATCCCCGACAAGCTTCGGGACCTGGGCGTGCTGGCCATCCCGCTGGACTTCCTGCCGCTGGAGCTGGAACCCCTGGGCGAGGAGTTCCCCCACATGTACTGGAAGTACGGCCAGCGTATTCTGGCCGGCGCGAAGTTCATGGCCGAGCGACCCAACCTCCACGCCCTCTACATCACCAACTTCCGCTGCGGGCCGGACTCGTTCATCAGCAAGTTCTTCGACCGCCTGCTCGGCGAGCCCTACCTGACCATCGAGGTGGACCAGCACAGCGCCGACGTGGGCGCCATCACCCGGTGCGAGGCCTTCATTGACAGTTTCGAGGGCATCCGCGCCTCCGAACGCGGCCCCGCCCGCGGGGAGGACCTGTTCTTCGATGTGCGCGACCGCTCCCGCGACCTGAAGGTCTACATACCCCACATGGACGACCACGGCCACATGCTGGCCGCCGTGCTGCGTGCCAGCGGCCTGGACGCGGAGCCGCTGCCCGTCTCCGACAACGAGAGCCTGGAACTGGGGCGCAAGTTTACCACCGGCAAGGAGTGCTACCCCTGCATCCTGACCACGGGCGACATCGTCAAGAAGACCCGTGATCCCGACTTCGACCCCGAGCGCGCCGGCTTCTTCATGGCCCAGGCCAACGGGCCCTGCCGGTTCGGCCAGTACCACAAGTTCCACCGGATGGTGCTGGACGAACTCGGGCTGGACGACGTCCCGATGGTCGTGCTGGACCAGACCCACGAGTTCGCCGAGCACCTCAAGAGCTTCGGGCCCGAGTTCTACCGCGTCTGCTGGGACCTGCTGGTCATCGTGGACTTCATGCAGAAGATGCTCCGTGAAATCCGCCCCTACGAGGTCGAAGAGGGCCAGACCGACCGCGTCTACTGGGAGTGCCTGGAAAAACTCACGCAGGTGGCCGAGCAGCAGGGGGACTACATGGAGAAGGCCGCCGAGATCCGCCGCAGGCTCGAGGCCGTGCCCACGCGGCGCGACGGCCGCCGGCCGCTCATCGGCGTGGTCGGCGAGATATACGTGCGCAGCAATGAGTTCTCCAACAACTTCCTGGTTCGCAGGCTGGAGAAGCTCGGCGCCCAGGTCGTCATGCCCACCCTGCAGGAATGGCTCAACTACACGGCGCAGGAGCGCCGTGAGATCTGCTGGGAAAACGGGCGGCTGCTGGCCCTGCTCAAGGAATGGTTCGGGGAGCTGGTGGCTCGCTGGGACGAGCGCCGCATCGCGCGCATCTTCGAGGGCGCCATCGAGCACATGCCGCGCGAGGCGCGCTCCACCGAGGTCGTAGAACTCGGCTCCCGTTACATAGACCCCTCCATCAAGGGCGAGGCCATCCTGAGTATGGGCCGCGCCGTGGAATACGTCCACGAGGGGCTCAACGGCGTGGTCAACGTCTCACCGTTCGGCTGCATGCCGGGAGCGCTGGTCACGGGCCTGATGGAGCGCTTCCGCAAGGAGCACGACGGGGTGCCCGTGCTGAACCTCGCCTTCGACGGTGTGGACCAGAGCACCGACGACACCCTCCTGGAAGCGTTCGTCCACCAGGCGCGCCAGCACATGAACGGCCGCGCCGCCCCCCGCGCCGGGGCCAAAGCCCCCGCCCGGGCCGAAAGGTGAAAGAACCCATGCCAGGCAAGTGCTGGAAGTTCGGTGACGACGTCAATACCGACGAGATAATCCCCGCCCGCTACCTGAACGTCACAGATCAGGATGAGCTGGCCGCCCACTGCATGGAGGGGGTGGACCCCGAGTTCGCGGCCAGGGCGCAGCCCGGCGACATCATCGTCGGCGGCAAGAACTTCGGGTGCGGCTCCTCCCGCGAGCACGCCCCCCTGGCCATCAAGGCGCTGGGCATCAGGTGCGTGGTGGCGGGTTCGTTCGCGCGCATCTTCTTCCGCAACGCCATCAACATCGGCCTGCCCATCGTCGAGTGCCCCGGGGCGGCCCGGGATGCACAGGAGGGCGACGAAGTGGAGGTGGACCTGGCCGCCGGTCGCGTCGTCAACCACACGCAGGGGCGGACCTACGAGTTCGAGCCCTTCCCCCCCGAACTGCAGGCCATCATAGACGCCGGCGGCCTCATCCCCTACGCCAAGAAAACCGCTCGCTGAGCGCAGGCCGCGGCTCCAGGCAGAAGACCGCTGAAAGCGATGTCACGCCCACGTGTCTCACCGCCCGCTGCCGCGCTGGCCCGAGGAGCCGAAGCGCATCGTTTGCGAGTCGCCCTGTTCCCTCGTGCGCCCGCCCGGCACGAAGAACCGGCTGATGCCGGAGCTTCGGTCCGTTCTGCCGACCTGGGGCAACCGGCTTACACCCGAGCGCTGCAGGTTGGGGACGGCCAGAGGGCGACGCTGCGTCGCAGAACTGTCGGAAGTGCGCTCGGGCATTCTGAGCGATATCGACCCGCCCGATTGCGCCTGCCGGTCCGTCACGGGTCGGCGGCTGCTATCTCCCTCGTCTCGACTCCATTCCCTCGCCGGCCGGGTGGCCGGCTCGCGCCGGGTCGAGATGCGGTCCCGTGCTTCTTCCAGGCGCTGCCGCATTTCCGTCGAGCGGGTGTCCCGGGTTCCCAGGGGGGTCGCCGTCGGTGCGGGAGTGGCCGGCCGCACCGGAACGGCGCTCCTGAGTTCGCTGCGGGTGCTCCGCTCTTGCCTGTCGGTCCCGCTGAGGGGCCCCCCGCGGCGGCTCTCAGGGCTTGTGGTCCGTCCGTCGGCACGGGAGCGGTCGGCGAGGGACTGGCGCGCCTCGCGGGTCGTCGCAGTGAAGTCCTGCACCGGCCTGCCGCTCGTGCGGCCGGGCTCTCGGCGAGTCCGCTCCGCCACGCGGCCCACGGTGATGTCGCGCCGGGAGGCGGCCGGGCGGCTCCTGTCCCAGCGCGTGCTGGCGCTGGAGACAAAGCGGCTCCTGCGGTCCAGCCGCCGGCTCAGGTGGCCGCGTGAAAAGGTGGGGGGCAGCGGCCTGGCCCGAACGACGCGCGGCGGGTGCAAGCGCCTCACCGTCCGGATGTCCCTCACGAAGCGGCCGCGGTCAACGATGATGACCCTGTCCTGCACGACCGTCCGGCGGCTCACAATGCTAATGCTGGTGGTGCCGTAGAAGCGGTCGAACGGCGCGTGCAGCCAGAACCCCACCGATACGCCCGAGGGGCGACCCACGCTGACACCGACGCTGACGCTCACGCGCGGTGGGGGCGGCGCATAGTAGACCACCGGCCGATGGTAGTAGTCAATCGGCGCCCACATGACGCCGTCACTGACGACCACCCAGGCGACCCGCGCCGGCCGACGCCGCCAGCTCGGCCGCCATATCCAGCCGTAGTGCGCCGAGTGGTGCCAGTAGCCGTAGTGGCAGGTGACGTACTCGAAAGAGTAGCGCGGCACCCAGTAGTAGCCCACCGGCCTGTGGTAGCGCCACACGCCGACGTAGTAGGGCCTCCAGGTCTCCTCGACGGTCTTCGGGCGCCAGTACCGGACGCCGTCCACCTCGATCCAGTCGCCCGCGCGCGCCAGCTCGTGCACGCCCACGGCGTGCGGGGGCACGAACTCCGGCAGCGCCGTGCCCGCCAGTTCCGCCTCGCGCTGCAGGTGCCACTGCGCCGGCCCGTCGGCCAGCACCTGGTCCATCGCATCCAGCCCCACAAAGGCCCCCTCCGGGCTGACACGCAGCCGGAAGTTGGGCCGCATCGCCACGGTGGAGCCGTCCGCGCCGACCACCTCGATGTCGCCCGACAGCGCATGGACCGTAACGCGGCCGTCCTCGCCGATGTCCAGCCGCGCATGGGCCTCACCGCCCAGCACGAGCACCGACGATTCGGTCTCCACCGACACCACGCGGCCGGGCACCTCGCCCAGGCCGACGTAAAGCGAGCCCTCCCACAGGCGGTACTGGTGCTCGGCGATGGAGACGACGTCCAGGCCCGAGGCGTGGCCCGGGCGCAGGAAGACGCGCTCCGGCATCTCGAGCTCGGCCAGAGCGTCCTCTTCGGTCAGGACGGTGTCGCCGTCGGCCACGATGGCGTTGAGTTCGGCAAGCGACCAGTCGTCATCGTCCGCGCCCTGGATAAGCAGGTTCCCCTCCATGGCGCTGACGCGGCCGAACACGGGGTCCGGCCCCTCCTCCTCGGCCGCCGCGACGGGCAGAGAGACCATCAGTATCACCACAAACGACGCTGCCACCCGGAATGCCATTCCCCTGTTCATCGCCGACCTCCCTTCCGCACACCCGTTGGCCGAACGTCCCAACCCTCGCCGTTTCATCCTTCCTCCATTATAGCCGTCCCGCCGCCGGGGGGGAAGGGGCTATTTGGCGGGGGCACTCCGGGCCTCGGCGGCGCTCTCAGGTGCTGATGCGCGCGGGGCCATCGTCCCCGTCCTCGACCTCGTTTTCGTCGTTGGGGTCGTCGTGTCGGTGTGGTTCCCCGAGGTCTCGGGCTCACCGTCAGGCGTGCCCGCCGGCCAGCGGCGCCCCCTGCGGCCGCCAGATGCGTTCGGCCGTCAGGCCCAGTTGCGCGGCCACCTTCCAGGCGGTGCCTATCGTCCCGAGCTTCTCGATGTCGTGAGCGTCCGAGGCCGTCGCGAAGCAGGGCCCCTCTTCGGCCAGGATTGCCAGGTAGGCCACGTACTCCTCCTTGTAGCGGTCGCTGTACCTCGCGCTTTCAAGGTTTGCCGCCGTGTTTATCTCGATGGCGGTGCCCGTCTCGCGGGCGACCTGGCCCAGCTCCCGGGCGAACGCCTCCGGCACGGCCTCCATCGAATCGAACCACGGCCAGCCCCGCTCGTCGAACTTCCCCTTGTGGAACCAGTAGGGATGCACCAGCACGTCAACCAGCGGGTCGCGGCAGGTCTTCAGGTGGTGCCGGTGCTGAATCTCCACCATCTTCTCCAGGTCATGCTCGTCCAAGTACGGGCTGTGGATGCCGCCGATGGCGAACTGGAAGCCGTACTCTTCCTTGATCTCCTCGCTGAAGGCGAAGTCGCCGTCGGGCCCGTCGAAGTTCAGCTCGGCGCCGAAGTAAACGGCCAGGTCGGTGTCGAGCGCCTCGATGTCCTCCCGGATGCGGCGGTGCAGGTCGAGCTGGTCCAGCGTGTTCAGGTGGTCGGTGATGCCCAGCGACTCCACCCCCAGGCGTTCGCACTCGGCCACGATGTCGGGCACCTGCATGGTCTCGTTGGCGCAGCCGACGTGCGCCGTGTGGATGTGGTAATCACAGCGCGGTATCTCACTCACCGTGCTTTCCTTCCCTGCTCAGGGTCAGCGAACAAGCGTGACGTCAGGACGGCCCGCATTGCCGCCCGCATTGCGGCTCGCATTGCGGCTCGCATTGCGGCTCGCATTCTACGGCCCGCGCGCGGCCGGGTCAAAAACGGAGGCGCCGTTATTTCTGCACGCGCGGCGTCCGCGGGGGCGCGAGGGTCAGGGTCGTTCAATGCTCGCGCCCACAGCCGGCCACATGCCCCGCCGGGGCGAATCCGCCGTTGAGGCAGGGGGCGCCGCGTCGCAAGACCATACCTGGCAAACCCTTACAGCCGAATGGATTCGTTTCGCAGAAATGCTTGCAGCGCGGCACAAGCGGAGCCGGATGATCCAGCCATAACTGCCCTCTGCAGAATCCTTTACAGACGATTGGGTTCGTTTCGCCAAAGCGAGCATTTCGGGGGTGTCCCCTGCCGACGCTCGGCGACACCACCTCCGTCAGCAGCACGCCCTTCAGGCTATACATAAGGATAACCATTCCCCCGCGAAATGTCAAGCCCCGCCCTGCTCCCGGGGCGCCTAATTGACGGCTTGGCACTGACGGTCGGGTTGTCCGGTGCGCCGCTGCCACGCTTGCGCGGGGCCGGGCCGGGCACTATAATCCACCATCGGTCCGCTGGAGGCCCCGGCGCCCCGGCAGGCCGCCGACCGGTGGGGAAGTAGCTCAGCTGGGAGAGCGCGGCACTCGCACTGCCGAGGTCGAGGGTTCGAATCCCTTCTTCTCCACCATCTCCTTCTCTCCCCATGCGCCCCGGCTGCCCGGTATTTGGCCGCATCCGCACTTGCAGTTGCCCTCTCGATCGTGCACAAATAGTGGCGTCTTCTGCGAAAGCACGCGGGTTCACTCCAGACCGGGGCAGCCGTGTTAGCGACAGAGACCTACACCGAATGGGAGTTCACCGCCGACGTCGCCAGTTGGATCAACGAACTCCTGCAGGCCCGTCCCGCCCTCCCCTTCTCCCGCGCGAAGTGCGAGAAGCGGGTCGCCGGGAGCCAGAAGCGCAACGACCTGACCCTGCTGGACGAGGACGGCCGCATCGCCCTCACCGGCGAGGTCAAGCTCCCCTACCGTCCTGACGGCGGCAGCCCCTACAACAGCACCGTCATCCGAGATGCCCGCTCAAAGGCCATAAGGAACGGCGTCCGCTTCTTCTTCACGTGGAACGTCAACGAGTTTGCCCTCTGGGAAACCGAACCGACCGGCCCCGCCTGGAAGGACCGCAGCTACCGCTCCTGGAAGGTCACCGACGTCCACCGCCCGGAGCAGCTTGTCTCGCCCCCCGCGCAGCACGCAATACAGGCCTGGCTCCAAACCCTCCTGGACGAGTTCGCCGCCATACTGCGCGGCACCGACTTCATAGCGGCCAAGGCCCCGGACGAGCAGTTCATTGAGCTGCTGGAATCCTCCCTCGAGACCCCCATCCGCCGCACCTACGAGGAACTGCTCGAACGCTACGAGGACGAAGCGGCCCGCAGCCTGCTGGATGAGTGGATGCGAGACGAACTCGGCTTCATCATCACCGACGATCAGGCCGGCATCGAGGACAACCTCGACCGCGCCGCCCGCTTCGCCTGCTACAACCTCATCAACAAACTGGTCTTCTACGACGCGCTCCTGACACAGCACCAGACGGAACTGCCCAGGTTGAAGGCCCCGCCCCACATTGACACCGGCGAGGCCCTGCGCACCCACCTGGAGCGCTACTTCGCCGATGCCAAGCAGGTGACCGGAGACTACGAGACCGTCTTCGGGGAAGACCACCTGGCCATCGGCAACCGCGTGCCCTTCTACTCGGACCACGCCGTCCCGCACTGGAAGGCCCTCATCGAGGACATCAACGAGTTCGACTTCACCAAGCTCGACTACGAGGTCATCGGCGGCATCTTCGAGCGCCTCATCAGCCCCGAGGAACGCCACAAGTACGGGCAGTTCTACACCCGCGTCGAGGTTGTGGACCTCATCAACAGCTTCTGCATCAGGACCGGCGCCGAGACCGTCATGGATCCCGCCTGCGGGGGCGGGACGTTCCTGGTGCGCGCCTATGCCCGCAAGAGCGCCCTCGCCCCCGGCCGCCGTCATCGCGAGTTGCTCTCCGACCTTTACGGCATAGACATCTCCGACTTCGCCACCCACCTGACCACCATCAACCTGGCCACGCGCGAACTGGTGGACCAGCAGAACTACCCGCAGGTGGCCCGCGCCGACTTCTTCGACGTCCGCTCCGAGGGCCGTTTTCTCCGGCTGCCCACCGGCATCAAGGCCGACGGACTCGGGTCCGGGCAGAAACGCCAGGTCTATATCGAACCCATCAACGCCGTCGTGGGCAATCCGCCCTACATCCGCCAGGAGGACATACCGAAGCAGAAAAAGGACCGCTACAACGCGCTGGTCGAAGAGGAGGCCGACGCCGACCTGTCAAAGCGCAGCGACATCCACTGCTACTTCTGGCCGCACGCGAGCAGCTTTCTGGCCGGGGACGGCTACCTCTGCTTCCTCACCTCCAGCCAGTGGCTGGACACCAGCTACGGGTTCAAGCTCCAGAACTGGGTGCTTCAGAACTTCGAGGTCCGCGCCATACTGGAGAGCGTGGTTGAGCCGTGGTTCGTGGGGGCGCGCGTGGCCACCACCATCACCATACTGCGGCGGCAGAGCGACGAGGCCGCGCGCATGAGCAACGTGGTGCGTTTCGTGCAGTTGCGGCGTCCGCTCAAGGAGATCATGGCACACGACAACACGGTGCCGGGCGCGATGGCGGCAGCGGACCGGTTTCGGGACGAACTGATGGGGCTCACCGACAACACCCTGAACGAGCGTTACCGGGCGCGGCTGGTGCCGCAGGCCGAACTCTGGGACGAGGGGGTCCGCCTCGGCGCCATCATGGGGCGGGGTGCGGAAAAGCCCGAAGATGCGGACGAACTGGACCAGGCCGGCACCTATTACGGCGGCAAGTGGGGCGTCCATGTGCGGGCGCCTGACCTGTGGTTCGAGCTGCTGGACGGGATAGGCGACCGCATGCGCCCGCTCGGCGAGATCGCGCACGTGTGGCGGGGCATCACGACGGGCAAAGACGCCTTCTTCTTCCCCATAGACGCCGGCAAGAAGTGCCTGAAGGAGGTGGCGAACCCGGTCAAGTTCGAGGCCCGTTTCGGCGTGCCGCGGCACCGGGTCGCCTCAGGCGAAGTGAAGCTCGTCCGTTGCGGCGCCGGGCGCGGGGAGATTCGCCCCATCGAATCCCGCTACCTCGAGCCCGAAGTCCACAGCCTGATGGAGGTGCACGGCTTCACCGTCGGGCCGGAGGACTGCCGCCGGCTGATACTGCTGGTCGGCGCGCCGCCGGACGAACTCGAGGGCACCTACGTGCTCGACTACATCCGCTGGGGCGAAGAACAGGGCTGGCACCGGGGCGCCACGTGCGCCTCTCGCGCGACGGAGACGAGGCAGTGGTACGACCTGACCGGGCATGAACGGGGGGAACTCTTCTGGCCGATGGCCCAGCAGTACAAGCATGCTGTGCCGCGAAACGAGCATGGCATGATCTGCAATCACAACCTGTTTGATGTCTCCCCGAACGCCGTGTCAGCCGACGCACTGGCGGGTGTTCTCAACTCTACACTGACCGTCCTATCGAAGTACCAGTATGGTCGGCCGGTGGGTGTCGAGGGCAACCTGAAGACGGAGGTCGTTGACGTCAACATGATGCTCGTGCCCGAGCCGACGGGGGCGACCGACAAGCAACGGGGGCGGGTGGCCGCGGCTTTTCGGGCCATGAAGGATCGCAAGGTCCTGCAGTTCCTCTCGGAACGGCGCTTGCGCCGCATGAGCTATGTCGAGAACGGCCGGGAGAGCGAGCTGAACAGCCTGTCCGACAAGACGGAGCTGGATATGGCGGACCGGCGGGAACTGGACGACGCGGTGCTGGAGATGATGGGCATCGCCTCCGAGAAGCGCCGCCGCGACATCATCGAGGAGCTTTACGACTACCTGCGCGAGTTCTTCGAGATGACCCGGCGCAAGGAAGAGCACGCCATCCGCAACAAGAAACGAGCCAGCCGGCGCGGCCGCCGCACGCCGATGGACATCGCCGAGCAGATCCTCGACTGGCTGGAGGAACACGAGCCGCAATGGCTGCGCCGCTACGACCCGGACTTCCTCCCCCACGATGAGCCCTACGACACCTGGGAGCTGCCGGCCGAGGGGAAGGCCACGCTGGTGCACGACGTCTTCGACGGCTACGGGGTGCGGTTCACGAAGGCGGGCAAGGAGAAGGGCTTCATATCCGGTCGTCACGAGGAGCAGCACGCGCTGATAGCGTACCTGGCGAACCGGGGGCTGCGGGGCCTGGTGCGCGTGCCCGTCGAGGCCGAGACCTGCGCGGAGCTGCGCCGCCGATACGCCGACTACCTTACCCGCCGCACCCACCGCCTGTGGGAGCTGATAGAAGCCCGCACCGCCGACGAAGACACCCAGAAGGCGGTATACAAGAAGCTTTACACATTAGTACCGTGACCCTTTGACTGTACAGATCAATGTTGGTATGATCTGGGTGGTATCCTACGACAGCCCAATGGAGGCAAGGGCGTGGAGATCAAGACTGTCCAGCTACAGGATTTCAAACGCGTTCACGACGTGGAGATTCTGCTTTCTGACATCAACGTAGTGGTTGGGGGCAATAACTCCGGGAAAAGCAGCGTCCTGCAGGGGATCCACTTTTCTGCGGGTGCCGAGAGAGCCGCTCGTGAGGCTGGAGGCCAGACTTTTCCTCAGGACCGCTTACTGTACTGTCCCACGAGCGATTTCACTTGTATACGCCACGGTGACCCATACAGAAACCACAGGGGGATGGCAGAGAGCCATCTTGTTGTCACTGGCGTGAACGATAGCGGTGAGGACGTTAGACGCGAAACCACCATATATCGCGGGCGCAACTACGCGAACGTAGGGTGTCGCACGCAAGGAGACCGTGCATTGGGGAACGCGCTCTCGAATGTGACGGAGCCTTTTTCTGTCTATGTCCCAGGACTCGCCGGCATACCTGAGACTGAGGAAGCAAGGGCCCGTGCGATCGTCGACCGTGGAGTGGCGGGCGGAGAGGCAAATCTGTATCTGCGCAACGTGCTTCGCCTGATCAACGAGGCTGACCTGCTCGACGAGCTTGTGGAACAGGTTCGGCAAGTCTTCCCCGCATTCGACGTTCACATTGATCATGACCCGGAGCACGACCCATTCATATCAGTGACAGCCATGGTAACGCCTGACACTGGGTCGCGCCCTCTTGAGCTGGCAGGCACGGGATGCCTCCAAGCCTTGCAGATATTCTCGTATCTCACCCTGTACAAACCTCGTCTTCTGCTCCTTGATGAACCAGATGCGCACCTCCATCCGGATAACCAGCGGTTGCTGGCCTCAACGCTGATGCACGCGGCATCGAGCAGCGGCACCAAGATCGTCTTAGCTACGCATAGTCGTACACTTGTGCGTGCCCTCTCCTCCGACGCAAACTTTATCTGGCTCAAGGACGGTGAAGTATACAAGCACGGACGGAATCTTGACATGTTGCCGTTACTGATGGACATTGGAGCCCTCGATGATTTCGATAGGCTCCAGAGTGGTGATGTTTCCACGGTTGTCCTCACTGAAGACACAGACACGAAGTACATGGAGGTGCTTCTGCAGGTCTGCGATGCACACCACAATGATGTTCTGATATTCCCGTACCACGGATCAGCCAGGATTAGCGAAGCCCAGGCAATCGCGTGTTTCCTCAGAGATCATGCAGCTGATTGCAAGTACATCATCCACGCGGACCGCGACTTTATGTCAGACGCGGAATATATCGATTTTGCTGACAAATATGGGGGGGATGGAGTTGAAGTCTTTGTCACAGACAGATGTGATATTGAATCCTATTTCACGGACCCCGCTCACGTTGCTGAGTTGCTTGACGTGGACCAGGGTGACGTTACCGCTTGGATGAATGACCTTGCCCAACAGGACCACAACGCATTGCTGCATGCTTTTCTTCGCAAGCGGGACAATGTCAAGGCTACGCTCTATAAGGGTCGGCAAGACAACGCGCCATCTAGCCGGGAGTTGGTTGGAAGTGTCATTCCCTTGCCACCTGAGAAGCGAGTTGGTAAGAAGATGCTATCCCTCATGAGAGACAGCATGCACGACCGTTGGGGCAAAGTTGTCAACCTGATACAACTGTCTGGCGCTTTGGACTGCCCCACCTTGAAGGAGTGCCTCTCTGCCTGAGGGCGATACTTTCTGGTCACAGCATGGCGCGTACTGCCAGTGCGCTAAGTCTCCACAGGCTTCCCTCTGAGCAAGGTCCGCCCGCCGCCGTCACACGCACCCTACCACAAAACTCGGGGCAAATTGGGACTTCCGCAGGATAGCGAGGTTGGCGTCGTTCGGCGCCATCTTCCGGGAGCTGTTGACCAGGTGAGAGTGGCCGCCCCAAAGGGGCGCCACAGGGGTTTCAGGAACAATGCGTGGCTCCCGCCTGCCCTGTCTGCGTGCAAGGCGCAGGCAGGCGCAAGCCGGCAGTCGGAGAAGGCGGTAGCAAGCAGCGCGCGAACGCGTAGCCATGCCGAGTTGAATGACCCCGTCGGTGGGGTGTGCGGGTGGGAACGGGGTGCTATAATGGGCTTTGCGGCGGACCGGTGGGTGCGGACGGCGCTTGCCTGACTCTTGCGGCGGACGGGGGGACGACGATGAAGTTAGGACGGCTGGTGTTGGTGCTCATCCTTGTGGTGGTGGCCGGGGTGGTGGTGTGGCGTTTCG
>PUMJ01000210.1 GCA_003551305.1 Candidatus Brocadiaceae bacterium | reverse complement strand
GGCCCCTGCCACCAGGCGCCAGTAGCGCCCGTCGGGGCCGAAGACGCCGACGGCGTCGCTGGCCCGCAGCGTGCCGGACAGCAGTTCGAGCAAGTCGCCGGGCGCAATCGGCGCCGGGCTGACCACCACCAGGGCGAAGTAATGGTTGTAGCGCTCGGCCCGGAGAGTCTCGCGCCGGACCACGTCCCGGAAACGGGGCGGGCTCCAGTGCTCGGCCAGGCTCCTAACTTCTTCCAGGAGGCGGCGTATGGTCCTGACTTCCCTGCGGAGCTTTGCCAGGTGTTCGGCCTGTTCCACGCCGCTGACCTCTCTGCAGGAGCCCCTTATCGTTGCTGCCTGGACTGCTGCCTTGCCCATATGGCCGAGGCTTAAAGCAATGAGCGTTCCGAAATGTCCGAGCCAGGGGCCGAATGCACCCCACAGGCTTTCTAAGAAGCACAAAAGGGCTTTACAGGCCTGTAGCGGGAGGCGGACGCCGCGGGCCGGCCGGACAGTTCTGTCAACCGCCGGACAGCGCTGTCAGACACTCAGGGCCGCACCGGCCAACCCTGACGTGCCGGGTGAACGCAAACCGGCGGCCGTCACAAAAAACAGGAAAAAAAGACTTGACCTATCGATAGGAGTCGCTATAGTGCGCTGGACAGGTTAGGACTGTCAGCCTGGGACGTTTTTGACCGAGGCAGAGACAGCAGCGACTCCGAGAGAGTGGCACCATCGGCGTGGGTAGGCTGGCCGCAGGACGGGCGCACCTGTCCGCTCGGGAGGGTCGGGCCGGCCGAATCCCGGACAATCCCCCAGTCCCGGGTGCTGAGAGGGTTTACATGCCTCGCAGCGAGACCGATTCTGCCGAAAGGCGGCGATGTCCGCGAAGTCCGGTCAGCCTGTGGGTCCGGATACTGGACGAAGGCAATGGGGAGGCCCTGGGGGAAGGGGCAACGCGTGACCTGAGCCCCTGCGGGATGCTGGCCGAGTGTGAGATGACGCAGGGGCTGCGCCCGGGCCAGCGCCTGCGCGTGCGCTTCCCGGTCTTCGACGGCTGCGATGCCGGCGTGGAACTGCCCTGCAGCGTGCGGCGCATCGAGGACGAGAGCCCCCTGCGGTTCGCCGGCGAGTTCGCCTCCGAGCCGCCCGCCTACCTGGTCGGGCCGGAGCTCATGGGGGTGAGCGGCGCGCTGACGGCCGTCAAGCAGAGCATGCTCGACGTGGCCGCCTACGACGTGAACGTCCTGCTGCTGGGCGAAAGCGGCACCGGCAAGAACGTGCTGGCCGGTCTCATCCACCGCCACTCGCCCAGAGCTGCGGCCCCTTTCATCCGCGTCAACTGCCCCGCCATCCCGGAGACCCTGTTGAGCAGCCAGCTTTTCGGCAACGTCAAGGGCGCCTACACGGGGGCGGAGTCGGCCCGGCCGGGGCTGTTCCGCATCGCCGACGGCGGCACCATCCTGCTGGACGAAATATCGGCCATTCCCCCGGCGCAGCAGGCCAAGCTCCTGGAAGTGATCGAGAGCAAGCGGTTCATCCCCGTGGGGGCGCAGGAACCGGTCGAGGTCGACGTGCGCATCATCGCCACCACCAACCGGGACGCGACCACGCAGATGGAGGGCGGGGCGTTACGCGATGACCTTTACTTCCGACTGAACGAGATATCGTTCGAGCTGCCGCCTCTTCGCGAGCGACCGGAAGACATACCGATCCTCACAAGCTACTTCGCCCACGAATACTGCCTGGAATTCGACAAGCCTCATTGGGAGCCTGCCGAGTCTGTCATCCGCGCGTTTCAGCAATACGACTGGCCGGGTAACGTGCGGGAACTGGAGCACACGATCAAACGGGGATTGTTGACCGGACGCTTCTGGATCGGTGCGGCCAAAGGCGGCGAAACTCGAGCGGCGCCGGAATCGGCCCCGGCATGTGCGCAGGGACCACGCGTCGAATGCTCGGCCCCTCTGGAGGACATTCGACGCCAGGCCGAGCGCAATGCCGTGCTGGCAGCACTGCACGCCTCGGGGGGTGACACCCGCAAGGCGGCCTCGATGCTGGAGATAAGCCCGCGCACCTGCCGGCGCAAGATCAGCGAACTGCTGGAAAGACACGACCCGGTGCTACGCCGCAAAGGCCCGGGAGTCAAACAGGGCCGTCTGCCCGAAGACCTTCCCGGCCCGCAATGCCCGCTGACCTCGCCCATCGATCCAGGGGGCCTCTCGCTGGAAGAGGTCCGCCGCAGAGCCGAGGTCGCCGCCATCCGCCGGGCCCTCGAGGAAGCCGACGCGAACCGGACCCGGGCCGCCGCCCGCCTGGGCATCAGCTACCGCACGCTGCTGCGCAAGATGCAGGCCCACGGGATAGAGGTATAAGGGTTCCCGCAAGGGGCTGGGCGCCCGTCATCTCGTCGCCTATGAAGGGGTTCTGGCACGGCGCGAGAAAGCCAACAGGTTCAGCAATGGCGCGCTCGAGTTAGACCCGGTGACAGGGGCCATTACATCGGCGAGTGGCATTCCCACTTGCCGTCCGAGCCTGAGTCCGGTCCGCTGGACGTGGAGTCTGTCCCCGGCCTATCCAGTGCCCTGGCTGCTTGACGCGGTGCCCGGTTTTTGCAATCGCCGGCACGGATGCATCATCCCACAACGTCAGAAGCAGGCCACTGAGATAAACGGGCTCTTCTGATGCCCTTTCGACCAGAGGCTGCGCGGGGCAGCTACCTGCCAGCCAGGCGGCCCCAGGACGACGACCTCATGCTCGTCCACCTCCAGGATAGTCCCCCGCGCAACCCGTCGTTTGAAGGCCCCGGGCGGCCCGGCGGAAACAGGGCTTGAACACTCGGGATTACTGATGTATAAGGAGTTCTGATTAGGGGCAACTCCGGCAAACGGGAGCAGACGGATAATGGCAGCCGTTGCTTTCCATCCCGTCTTCCCCCGCTCTATCCGGCGTTTTCTGACCGATTCGCTTCACCACAAATCCGCTCTCTCCTGCAGATTCCTCGTCCTGCTTGTTCTCTTCGTCCCCGGTGTTCTTGCTGCCTCCGAAGAGAAAGCGCGAGAGCGGCAGATGACAACCTGGACATGGGAGAGGCGTAGAGCTGAGGCCGAGGAGTGCTGGCAAAAACTCAGACGGGATTTCGAAGAACAGATCGGGCTTATCAACGCGCGATGGGAAGCTGAGCGGAAGGGGTTTGAAGCGCGTATGGCGGAGGTGATGGGCTGGCGGCTGGGACCCCTTCTGGCTGATGCTCTCCCTCCTGACACGCTTCTCGGGCCAGCTCTGTGTGACGCCGACCCCGAGACCCTGAAAGCTCTTTTCGCTCAAGCAGCAACACGCACTACGCCGGACTTCTGAACGCAAAGGACGGGCCACTCCCATGAAGCACGGCTTCTCCCGCAGACCCTACGGCACGTACCCGGAACGCTGCCGGGAATACCTGGAACTGGCGGCAGACGTCACCTGCGCGCCCATCCCTCCCGGTGGAGAGCCCCACAGCCACCGCACCGTGGAGTCGCAGCGCGTGGCCGGCTGGTCCGCCACTGGCTTCCTGCCTCAGTTGGCCCGTCTCGAGCTGGACCGGTCGCCCGACCCCCGGCCGCTGCTCGATGCCGTGGACTACGTCAGCGCTGGCCTGGACTGCCAGGACTTCGCCCTCGCCGGCCTGCTGCGGCTGCTCTACCGCTACAGGGAAAGCGACCACCTCGATGCGGACCTTCGCCAAAGCATCGAGCGCTGCGTTCTGGGGGCGGCTTACTGGTGCGACGAGCCCGGGGAGTCGCCGGCGGTCTGCTGGCACACCGAGAACCACCAGGGCCTCTACCATAGCTGCGAACTGCTGGCCGGGCTGCTTTTCCCTGACGCCCGGTTCGCGCACTCGGGGATGACCGGGCGCGAGCACCGGGGAAAAGCCCGCGACTTGCTGGAACACTGGCTGCGCTGGCGCGAGCAGTTCGGCTGGTGCGAGTGGCTCAGCAACACGTACTACTGCGAGGACGTGATAACGCTGTGCAACCTCCTCGATTTTGCAGCAGACGCCGACTTGCGCCGCCGCGCCAGCGGTCTCTTGGACGGCCTGCTGCTGGAGGTCGCCATGCACAGCTTCCGCGGGGTGATGGGCTGCCCGCACGGCCGGACCTACGCCCCGAACATCCTGGACACCGCGCACGATTCGATCTCCGCCATCTGTCGGCTCATATCGGGCATGGGGCATTTCCGCGCCCTGCGCTGTCCCGGCGCCATCGCCCTCTGCACCAGCAGCTACCGCCTGCCCCGGGCCATCGAGGCCGTGGCCCGGGAGGTCGAGAGCGAGATGGAGATACTGCAGCGCTCCGGCGTCCGGGTCGAGGACGCACCCGCCCACGGGCTGCGCTATGACAGCGAAGACGACAACCGCTTCTTTGCCGGGCTCCAGGCGATGTATCACCCTCGCATCGTCGCCACGAGCCAGGCCGTCCAGGAGCGTTGCGGGTTCTACTGGGACGACCCGGACTTCGCCGGGTATCGGCGCCTGCTCGAGGAGCAGGACGGAAACTGGGTGGCCACGGGGTTCGACAGGTACTACCTGGCGGAAGCCAACGTGCGGACATGGAAGACTTCCAGCTACGCCCTCAGCAGCGTGCAGGACTTCCGTCCCGGAGGACACGGCTTCCAGGAGCACCTCTGGCAGGCCACCCTGGACGAGAGGACCGTGGTCTTCACCAATTGCCCGCGCAGCGACGACATGGAGTCCGGGGTGCCGACTATGTGGGCGAGCAACGGGGTGCTGCCGCGCATCGGGCAGGTGCAGAACGTGCTGATCGCCCACCACCGTGTGCCGGCCGGGCACTGGTTTGCCGGCAGCCACGCTTACGTCCCACGCGAGCAGTTCGACGAGTGGCGTTTGGAAGGCTGCTGGCTTCTGGCACGCAAGCGGGACGCGTTCCTGGCGCTATGGTCGGCCCACGGGGCGCGCTGGGAGGAGGTTCGCCGGGAGGGTTGGACCGGGTGGGACCTGCGCGCCGACGCGCCGGACAACCCCTGGGTGTGTGAGCTGGGGCATAGCGGCCGGTGGCCGTCCTTCGACGCGTTCTGCCGCGCCGTCCTGGCCGCCCGCTGTGACTACACCGATGGCGTTACGACCTACTCCTCACCGTCCCTCGGCACAGTGAAGATGGGCTGGGAGGGCCCCCTCACGCTCGAAGGGCGCCCGGTCGCCATGCGCTTCAAGCCCCGCTACCAGGCCCCCTTCCTTGCGTCTGACGAACACGGCCACCTCCTCATCGAAAAAGGCTCCCACCGCCACAGCCTGTGCCTGCCCGTGTAGCGGCGCCCCACCGGCGGGCCGGCTATGCAGGCAGATCCCCTTTGCCTGCGTCTTGTGCACAGGAGGCTGCCCGCCGGCGTGGCCGTCTTTGGCCCCGAGCATCTGGAGCGCCTGCGCAGGATAAAGGAACTCCGCACGAGGGGCTGACTCTGCGCGAGATCGCGCGGGAACTTGACGCACCCAGGCCGCGCCCGAAGACCAGGGCCGTCAGGCCGGCCGCCGCCAGCCCCACCACGATGACCTGGAGGTCCCAGCGGACGGTTGCAACGATCCAGGTCGGCCTCCCCCAGTTCCTCCCGGGCCAGTTCGGTCAGCGTCCCGGGCAGCCAGCCGGGATGCGCCGGGCAGCCGGCCTGGAGCCACAACAGTCTCATCATGGGCGGGCGCGGCCCCCCTGAACCCACACAACAGAACCTCCCGGTGGGTGGCTACCATGTCCTGGTAAAGTAACCGAATTCGGTTGACAAGGGTGGCTGCAGCGGTCATACAATAAGGGTGAGGTGCGTGTCGGGCAGAGTTGTGCGCGCCCGTTTCGCACGCCCAGAGCATGCGTCGCGCGGCAGTAAATGTACCCGCGGGGATCAGGAACACAGTGGTTCCGACGGGGTCAATGACCGGACTTCGATCCGGCCCCCGCGCCCTCCCCGGGTGTGGCTGAAACATGTGACTCGGCTCCGGTGAGCATGCCATGTGGAGCGTCGTAGAGAGGCATCCGCGGTGCAAATGGTTCGCGTCCGGAGTTGCTCTGCTCATCTTTTCGCTGGCGGTGGGCGCTGGCTTTTCTCGGGCGCTGCCGGCCTCTACGCGAAGCCGCCCGGCGGTCGAGTTGCGCGGCGACCGGGAATGGCATTTCGAATTCGGTCCGGTTTACCGGCGGTTCAGTCGCCTGGAACTGAACATCGATGGCCTTCGAGGTGGTGACCAGAGAAGGCTCGTCGGGGTACTGGAGCGTTTTCCGTTCGAAGGTGAGACCGCGCCGAAACAGGTTGTGGTGAACGACCGCCTGGGTCACCTGCGCGCCCCTCATACAGATGGGACCGTCCGCGCACAGGCCCGCCTGGGCGATAGTGAGAAGACTCTCCCTGTGGGACGCTATCGGCTGACTCTCTGGCTGGAGGAGCGCCACGAGCCGGACGCCTTCCGCACGATCGCGACGAAGCCCTTGTTCGTTATCTTTAATGCCCCAGACCGTAAGGACCGGGACGTACGCAAAGCAGGCGGTGCCCGCTGGCTGACGTCGACTCTGGGGATGGCGCAACTGGTTGAAGGCGAACTGGAGGCCAGAATCTGGTCGCTGGACATCCACAACCCTTACGTTTTCGCGCATGCAATATGGCTTGTCGACGGCACCCGGTGCGCAATCGAAGCCGCAGAACGACTCGTCGACGGGGTATGTGAACACGTGGACGGTTACTGGCCGGAGCTGGCCGACACGGAAGGCCAAGTGCCGGCGGACAGCCCCCCCCAGGACCCTGACTGGCAGGTCGCCGCCATCTCCTCAGCCGCCGAACGTATCCGGTCGGATGACACGCGAGGCCAGTGTTTCGACTATACCATGCTCTACGTGGCCCTGCTGCGCAGCATAGGCATTCCTTCTCGCGCCGTCACGAGCGTCGAACCGCAGCCGATGCCGCACCCGTACGACGCGGAGCGTGAAGTCGAATGGTACTATCATGTATGGGCGGAGGTTTACCTGCAGGGGGAATGGTTGGGCAGTGACGTGGCTTACCTCGATGAACCTGTGCGTGAACAGTTGCCCGAAGATGAGCATCCAAACCTGCTGGAGCCCGACCACGACTGGTTCGCTAGCGCAGAAGGGCCTCGCACGGAGGTGCTGACGGTGGAGGGTGAAGACCGTATGCAAAGCCTCAGTTCGCGCTGAACCTGCTCCCCAACGCGACGGGTCTTGCGATGCCCCCGACACTCGACATTCACTTCGGCGACAACCTGCCCACCCTCCGGACGTTCACCGACTCGACGTTTGACCTCGTCTACATAGACCCCCCGTTCAACACCGGCAAGACGCAGAAACACACACGTATCCGGACGGTGCGGGACGATGCCGGTGACCGCGTGGGCTTTCAGGAAGAGCGTTACCGGACGGTCGAGCTCGGCAGCATGGCCTTCCAGGACGCGTTCGACGATTTCCTGGAGATGCTCGAACCCAGGCTCACAGAGGCCCACCGTGTTCTCAAGCCCCACGGAAGCCTGTTCCTGCACATAGACTACCGGGAGGTCCACTACTGCAAGGTGCTGCTGGACGCGATCTTCGGACGTGACAGCTTCATCAACGAGATCATCTGGGCCTACGATTTCGGGGC
>PUMJ01000264.1 GCA_003551305.1 Candidatus Brocadiaceae bacterium | reverse complement strand
CTACCGCACCGCCCCTGCGTGTGTCAATCGAAACGGCCCCGGCCCGCCCCGTGGGCGGTGGAGCTACTTCCCCGCTGCGGTCTCCATCGTCCGGTTCAGCAAGGTGATGTGCCCCATCTCTTCCCTGATCAGGCGGTCCACCTCCCCGCGTCCCGGCTCCGCTGGCACCATGTCCCGCAAGCCCAGAAAGAAGCAGACGCTGCCTTTCTCGAACTGGATGGGCGTTTGCAGGACGTCCTCGAAGCCGGCCGCATCGGCCATTGTGTCCGGGTTCTGAGGGTAGAGTTTAGAGACGTGCGTGTCGGCAGAGGCCCGCTGGTAGTGGGCAACGTCGCCGTCGGGGTCGCAAGCGGGGAAAGGCGCGGCCTTTTCGGGCAGGTTCTCCTGCAGGCTGCTGAACAGATTCTCGTGATCATCTTCCATGGCGGCCAGTTTGCTCAGGATGTGTTGCACGTCATATCCGTCCCTTTTCAGGGCGGCCAGTCTGCAGAAGAGGTGGGCTCACTGGCGCGGGGCAGCCCCCATACCGTGATATCGCCATTGTTATGGCCGACCACCAGGCGCCGGCAGTCCGGGCTAATGGCGGCCGCCCAGGGCGTGCGTTGTAGTTCGAGGCGGCCCACGTGCCGCCCGTCGGAGGGGCGCCGGTATGCCACAAACTTCTCCTGCACCGAGCCTGTGACCGTTCCGAGCAGGCGGGCGTCGGCGGAGAAGTGCATCGTCAGCACCCGCGCGCGGCTTGGTTCGAAACGGGCCGTCCAATCCGCGCCGTCCACCTCCCACAGGCCGACCACGGGCGGCCGTGATCCGTCCGGACGGTAGGCTACGGCAAGCATGGAACTCTCCGGCGAGAAGCGGAGCAGTCGCGCCCGTTCTGCGGGTAGCAAGGCCGCCTGCCGACCGGTCTCGGTGTCCCAGAGGCCCACGCTCTCATTATCCGCCTTGGCTGCCAGCCAGCGGCCGTCCGGAGATAGGGCGGCGGGGGCCTGTCCGGTGTAGGCCTGTTCGTCAGCCGGGCGACCGGTGCGGAGGTCCCAGACGATCAGCGCGTCGGTGTGGGCAGACACCAGCTTCTGCCCCTCCGGCGAGAAGGCCAGGTCCCGGACGCGGCCCCCGCCTCCGTCAAGAACCGTCGGGGTTCCCCGGGCTCGCAGCGACCAGAGCAGCACGCGTCCGTCGCGCAGGCCGACGGCAAGCCCGTCTCCATCCGCCGACAGCGCGGCGCAATCGGCCTGTCCCTCGTAGTGGAGCGAGCCGGCCGGCGTCCAGTCTGCGGTGTTCCAGAGCCTGACCGGTGATGCCAGCGCGACCGAGACCAGCAGGGTTCCGTCTGGGGTGAAAAGCAGGTCCTTGATGAAGGCGCCGTGAGCCTCGTAGTAGTGCAGCAGCGCCAGCCGGCCGAGGTCGGCCGTCGTCATGACGCTTTCGAGCCGGGCGCGCAGCGCCTGGAAGCGCTCCGCCCATCGCTGTGCCGTCGGGTCGTTCTGTTCGGCCAGCATCTGGCGGGCCGACTCGAGCACGGCGCCCGCCTCCTCCCAGCGGTGGCGTTCCAGTGCTTGCAGCGTCGCCGCCTCGTGACGGGCAAGGTAGAACTCCGGACCGTGCTCGTCCATCTGTTGCAGGAGCCGTCGGGCATCTCCGGAGTGGCGGGTTTCCGGCATCGCCTCCAGGAAGGCGTGTATCCGGGCCGTGGCGCCCTGGCGGGTGTACGCTTCCTGCACGGCGCGTTGCAGTTCGGTCCAGCAGAACTCCTCGAACTCTTCAGCGGGCGCGTTTGCCCGGGCGCGGAGGTCTTCGAACCTGTCCGGCAGGGCGGCGGCGAGGTCCGCCAGGCGGTCGGCACGCAGGCGGGCCTGTTCGTAGTCCATCTCATCCAGAGCGCCCCGCAGTTCGGCCAGGGCGTCGGCGACGGCGCTCTCGGCCCGGCGTCGCACCAGCAGGGGCAGGTCGTCCACGCCGGCTTCGTCCGGCAGATGTTCGGCGAAGAACTCCGCGCCCCAGAGCGCTTCTTGCCACTCGCCGGCGGCGACAAGGTCCTCCACACGAGCTCTTCCGCTCTCCGCGCCCATCAGGAAGCGTTCCAGTTCGGTCTGACGGAACTCGACGGTGCGTCCCAGTTCTCCGACGCGCTCGACCAGGTGGGCGATACGCCCGCGGAAAAAGAGCGCCATACTGAGCAGGGCCAGCACGGAAAGCGCCACGGGCGTCAGCACCCGGCGGTTGCGCCAGCCCCACTTGCGCAACCGGTAGCCCGCTGTGGCCGGGCGGGCGGCAATGGGGCG
The DNA here is from genome assembly GCA_003551305.1 of Candidatus Brocadiaceae bacterium. Taxonomy (GTDB): domain Bacteria; phylum Planctomycetota; class Brocadiia; order SM23-32; family SM23-32; genus B1Sed10-231. The sequence goes on along the minus strand of PUMJ01000264.1, from coordinate 5,385 downwards.
GTCGGCCAGGAAGTTCTCCAAGTCCTGCGCCAACTCCTCGGCTGTCTGGTATCGGCGCTCCTTCTCCTTCTCGATGGGCTTCAGGGCGATCACCTCGAGGTCCCGCGGAAAGCCCTCCAGCACTGCGCTCGGCCTCACCGGCTCGGCGTGGCGGATCATCTCGAAGACCTGCAGCCCGCGCGCGTGCTGAAGCGGGTAGGGCAGCATGCCGCAGAGCAGTTCGTAGAGCATCACGCCGAGGGCGTAGACGTCCGTGCGTCGGTCTACGGCGCCGGGCCGTCCGATGGTCTGCTCCGGGGCCATGTAGCGAGGGGTGCCGAGGAAGTCGCCGGTGGCAGTCAGCATCGAGAACTCCCCGGCGCTCTCGGCCGTCGGTCGGGAGAGGCCGAAGTCCAGTATCCGCGGCCGTTTCAACTCGTCCACGATGATGTTGCCCGGCTTCAGGTCGCGGTGAATGACGCCGCGTTCGTGGGCGTAATGCACCGCGTCACAGACGCGCACCATCAGGCGGGCGATCTCCGGCCGTCTCAGCCGGTTGGTGTGGCAGTAGGTGGCCAGGTCCAGCCCCTCCACGAATTCCATCGTGAAGTAAGGCTGGCCGGCGACCTCGCCGAACTCGTAGACCGGGACGATGGCCGGATGATTGAGGCGAGCCACCGCCTGGGCTTCGCGCTCGAAGCGTTTGCGCTGGGCCGCGGAGGCGAACGCACCGCTGAGCATCACTTTGAGAGCCACCTCGCGGGAAGGCTTTTTCTGGCGTGCCCGGTAGACCGCCCCCATGCCTCCGCGCGCGATGAACTTGCGTATCTCGTATCGGTCCGACAGGTGGGCCTCGAGCCACGCGCGCGCCTGCGCCCCGGGCTCGTCCATCGATTCGGTCGGAGCGGTGCCCACGGTCCGGACCGTGGGGTCGGTGTCCTTGCGGGCAGGCCGGCTGGGCAGCGTCTCATCCGCAGCGTCCTCTTCCAGGTCGGTGCCACAGTCAGGGCATTTGCCGAAGCGCTGACCCTGTGGGAGGGTCAACTCTTTGCCGCATGCCGGGCAGTAGATGCGCACACGCGGCCCGGTTACCGTGGGGGCTTCGGAGGTGTTCTCCGTTGCGCCGGCCTGGTGGGTGAGGGTGGGGGCTTCGGTGATGACGCTGAAGTTCTTCCCGCAATGGGGACATTCGACGTCTTCGGACGTGTCGGGAACGTCGAAGGGCGTCCGGCAGTCGGGGCAGCGTACGCGCACTTGGAACCTCCGAGCAGGATTCACTCAAGTGCCCATTCCCTGCATTATATCGCGGCCGGCGGACCGCGGCCAAACGGTTCAGTTCGTCTCCCTGGTCGCAGCCGCCATGGTCCGGATGAAACCGAGCGCGGTTTCGACGGGATCCTCCCGGGCGTTGGCGGCGGCCGCCATGCGCTTGACGATGGCGCTGCCGACGATGACGCCGTCGGCATGGCCTGCCACGGCTGCGGCCTGGTCCGGCCGGGATATGCCGAAACCCACCGTCACGGGCACCTCGGTCCGCCGCTTGAGCGCGGCCAGGTTGTCCACGAGGTCCGGCGGCAGTTCGGTGCGTTCACCGGTGGTGCCTCGCACCGCTATGTAGTAGATGAAGCCGTGGGCGTGCTCGATGACCAGTTCGCGGCGGTGCTCGCTGGTGGCCGGCGTGGCGAAGCAGACCAGGCGGAAATCCCTCTCCTTTGCCATCGTGAAGAACGGCTCTGCCTCGTCCACGGGCAGGTCCGGGACCGTGGCTCCGTCCAGGCCCGCCGCCAGGCAGCGGTCCATGAAATCCTCCATGCCCATCCGGAAAACCAGGCTGTAGGACGCCATGGCCACGATGGGGAGCTCGCACCGGTCGCGGGCCTGCCGCACCATGTCGAAGACCTCACCCACGCGCAGGCCCCTCCGCAGGGCGCGATGGTATGAGTCCTGGATGGTCGGCCCGTCGGCGATGGGGTCGGAATAGGGGAAGCCGAGTTCCACCACGTCCGCCCCGGCGTCCTGCACGCGACGCAGCAGTTCGACCGTGGTCTCGGGGGCCGGATCGCCAGCGGTGAAGAAGGGGATGAAAGCGGCACGGCCCCGGGCGCCGAGGTCTTTGAAGCGGGCGTCAATCCTGTTCATGGCGGCCTCCTTCCCCGGCCTCGAGGCCGAGGATGTCCACGACCTCGGCGGCGTCCTTGTCGCCCCGGCCGGACAGGTTGACGATAACCACCTCGTCGGGGGCCGGGCGGTTCTCCTCCCGAAGCAGGTAGGCGATCGCATGGGCGCTCTCCAGTGCGGGCAGGATGCCCTCGGCGCGGGTCAAGACCTGGAAGGCTTCGATCGCCTCCTCGTCGGTGACCGCTGCATATTCAGCCCGACCGGTTTCTTTCAGGTAGCTGTGTTCGGGGCCGACGCCCGGATAGTCGAGCCCGGCCGATACGGAATGGACGTCGCTGGTCTGGCCGTCCTCGTCCTGCAGCACGTAGCTGTGGGTGCCGTGCAGCACGCCGGGGCATCCGGCCACCAGGGGAGCGGCGTGCTGGCCGGGGGTCATCCCGCGTCCGCCAGCCTCGACGCCGACCATCCGGACCGATTCGTCCTCGAGGAAAGCATGGAACAGGCCGATTGAGTTGCTGCCGCCGCCCACACAGGCGACCAGAAGGTCCGGCAGACGGCCCTCTTTCTCGATCACCTGGCGGCGGGCCTCGCGGCCGATGACGGACTGAAAGTCGCGCACCATCACGGGGAAGGGGTGCGGTCCGCCCACGCTGCCGAACAGGTAATGGGTGGTCTCGAAGCTGGCCATCCAGTCGCGGAGCGCCTCGTTGCAGGCGTCCTTCAAAGTGCGGGCCCCTGCCCGCACGGGCACCACGCGTGCTCCCAGCAGTTTCATTTTGAGTACGTTTGGGCGCTGGCGGCGGATGTCCTCGGTACCCATGTAGACGTCGCACTCCAGGCCGAACATGGCAGCCGCCGTCGCCGTGGCCAGCCCGTGCTGACCGGCGCCGGTCTCGGCGATGACCCGCTCTTTGCCCATCCTCAGGGCCAGCAGAGCCTGCCCGAGGGCGTTGTTGATCTTGTGGGCGCCGGTGTGGTTCAGGTCCTCCCGCTTCAGGTATATGCGGGCGCCTCCCAGACGCTCACTCAGCCTCGCGGCCAGGTAGAGGGGGTTCGGCCGGCCGACGTATTCCCGCAGGTAGTACGAGAGTTCCTCCCGGAAACCCTCGTCCTCGCGCGCCTCTTCGTAGGCTTCGGTCAGTTGCTCCAGGGCGGGCATCAGGGTCTCGGGGACGAACCGGCCCCCGTACTTTCCGAAGTAGCCTCTGGCGTCGGGCAGTCGTGTGCTCATGGTGGTTCACCGGTCAGGGATGGGACCCCCTGGTCGAAGGCCCCGGGGACGGCACCAGATACTATGGCCGGGCCGGCCGGGCTGTCAACAGGAACGGGACCCCGGCCGCGCACCGGGGGGAGACGGATGAAAGACTCTGACCCGGTGACACAAGCGGCGCCCCCTCACCTGGGCCAGCCCTGGGCCACGGGCAGGCGCCTGCCGGGGCCGAACGCCTTGCGCGTGACCCGCAGGGTAATGGGCGCCTGCCGGCGCTTGAACTCCGCCCGGTCCACCATCTGCAGCACGCGGCGCGCCGTCTCGGCCTCATGCCCCGCTGCGACGATCTCCTTGAACTCGCGGTTCTGTTCGATGTAGAGCTCAAGGATGGCGTCCAGTACAGGATAGGGGGGCAGGATATCCTGGTCGGTTTGGTCCGGCTTCAATTCCGCGCTGGGCGGCCGGGTCAGTACGGATTCCGGGATGACCTCCCCCTCGCGGTTGATCCGGCGGGCCAGTCTGTAAACCTTGGTCTTGGGCACGTCACCGATGACGGCCAGCCCCCCCACCATGTCCCCGTAGAGGGTGCAGTAGCCGACGGCCAGTTCGCTTTTGTTACCGGTGGCCAGTGGCAGGCAGCCGAACTTGTTGGCGTAGGCCATCACCAGCATGCCGCGCAGCCGGGCCTGAACGTTCTCCTCCGCCACGCCGGGTTCGGTGCCTGCGAATACCGGCTCCAGCGTGGTTTCGGTGCACTTGCGCAGGGGTTCTATCGAGAGGCTGTGGAAGCCAAATCCGATGTTCTCCGCAAGGCGCCGGGCGTCCCGGGCGCTCCTCTCACTGGAGTAACGGCCGGGCAGAAAGAGCGCCGTGACGTTTTGCGGCCCCAGCGCCTCCGCCGCCAGCACGGTCGTCACGGCGGAGTCAATACCGCCGCTGAGCGCGACGACGGCGCGGCTGAAACCGCACTTGCGGGCGTAGTCGCGCAAGCCCAGCAGCAGAGCCTCCCGGATGTCGTCAACCTCCTCCGGTTCGGGCGGCGGCGGGGTTCGGCCAGCGGCGCCCGTCTCCACCAGCAGCACGTCCTCTCGAAAGGCGGCGCCCTCGGCCACCACGCGCCCGCTGGCGTCAAAGGCCAGGCTCCGGCCCTCGAAAATGAGCTGGTCGTTGCCGCCGACCATGTTGACGTAGCAGAGCGGCAGCCGGTGACGGCGCGCGGTGGCAGCCAGCATGGCGCGGCGCAGCGCCTGCTTGCCTGTCGCGAAAGGGGAGGCGGCGATATTGACCAGCAGGCGCGCGCCTGCTGCCGTCAGCTCTTCTACGGGGTCGCGTCCGTAACGCCGGCGCTGCCAGAAGAACTCGTCGTTCCAGACATCTTCGCAAATTGTCAGGCCGAGGCGCTCGCCGGCCGCCTCCACCGGCGTGTTGCAGGGCGCCGGCGCGAAGTAGCGGGCCTCGTCGAAGACGTCGTAGGTGGGAAGCAGGGTCTTGTCGCGCGTGGCGACGAGGCGTCCGTCCCCCAGCAGAGAGGCCCGGTTGACCGCGGGGCGTCCGCCGGGCGAGTCGGCGCGGGCGGGATGGCCCACCACGCAGCGGACCCCGGCGGTGGCGGATGCCAGTTCGGCGACGGCGTGCTCGCACGCGTCCAGAAAAGCCGTCCGCTCCACGAGGTCCTGCGGCGGATAGCCCGAGATGCACAACTCCGGCAGCAGGACGAGGTCGGCGCCGAGACCGGCGGCGCGCTCGACGGCGCTACGCGCCTTGCGGGCGTTGCCCCGCACGTCTCCCACCGTGCAGTTGACCTGCGCCAGAGCCACCTTCATGAGGCGAACCTCCCCGCCGGGCCGTTGGAGGAGAAAAGAGAAGGCTTTCGCTTGCAACGCGCTCCATTCTATGCTCTAATCACGGGTCGAGAAAAGCGACGATGCGCGAGGCGGGAAGGGCACACCGGGCCGGGCACAAAAAAAATGCCGGCTCGGCGCGCTGGCGCTTGACTTGTGTCTGCCGTACGCTAAAATAGCCTTGTTCGTGGCAAGTTCGGCACGAGAGTGGGATGTTTGGTGGGAATCGCGAGAGCG
>PUMJ01000096.1 GCA_003551305.1 Candidatus Brocadiaceae bacterium | reverse complement strand
AGCGGAGAACCGCGCGGACGTCACCGACGAGGTCGTCGAGTGGGCCATGCCGCTGATAGGCGAGCCGCTGCCCGAGTTCACCGACTTCAAGCCCATCCTGGCCGAGCCGGCCGGCCTGGACGATTACACCCCCCAGGGCTTCCGCTGAACCCGGGCGAGCCAGCCAAAAACTCACAACGTCCCATGCCCATGCCACCTTGCGGGACCTGCCCGTGGGACCTGCCCCACGCGCCGGTCTGCATGGTCCGCCGCGGGAACAGGGGTGGTGCGGGACGAACATGCCGGCCGTACCTGTTTATTGGGCCGGGAAAAGCTGATGATGCCATGCTGAGTCCGCCGAACGGCGCAACGAAGAAGCTCACCGTTCAGGCGCGCAATGGACTCCGGCGTAGAGATTCTTTGTCAGGGCTGTGCCGCTCCGCAGAATGAAAACGTTCTTTCTGGGCTTTTGCAGGTCTCCATAAGTACTCTGACCTGGGAAGCCCAAGCAGATGTGCGTTAGGTCTGCAGCTCTTCGGCGAGAGAAGAGCTCATGGCCGTAGCTGAGGAAGGCGTCAGGCGCGGGCTTCCATGAGACGCCGGAAGGCCCTTCGTTGGTTGCTGGCGCCGTTCCGTTGTGACCGTTGTGTCGTCGGGGTTAGTTTCTGACGGAGCTGTAGAGAGGGCCTGAAGAGCGCCAAGCAAAGGGCTTGGAGCCGGCCGCAGGAGGGCCCCTCGGGGGCGTCCGCGGTGGTGGCGGCAGGGCGGCGTGTCAGTCGCTGGTTTGGCCGCCGGCGGGCTGGGGGTGCTTGGCCCGGTAGTCCTCGATGGCTTTGTGGAGACCTTCGGCGGCTAAGTTGGAGCAGTGCATCTTCTGCGGCGGCAGGCCGCCCAGCTCCTCGGCCACGCGCTTGCGCGTTATCTCCATGGCCTCCTCAAGGCTCTTGCCTTTGGCCATCTCGGTGGTGATGCTGCTGGTGGCGATGGCGGCGGCGCAGCCCAGCGTTTTGAACTTGATGTCGGCGATGTGGCCGTCCTCGACCTTTATGGTGATCCGCATCACGTCACCGCAGGTGGGATTGCCGACCTGACCGACGCCGTCGGGGTTCTCTATCTCGCCGACGTTCTGCGGGTCCGTGAAGTGCTCCATGACTTTGTCGCTGTACACGTCTCAACCTCCCTCGCGGTCGGTTTCGGGCAGCACCTCGTTCATGCTGCCGGTCCGGTAGCCCTCAAGGTCAAGGGCCACGTAGTTATAGCCCAGGCACTTCAACTCCGCAACCACCCGCTCGCGGCCGGGCCCGCTCGTCAGCGTGGCCCAATCCTCGTCGGGGCCCAGCTCCAGGCGGGCTATGGAGCCGTGGCTGCGCACGCGGAACTGCCGGAAGCCCATGCCGCGCAGCAGTTCCTCGGCCCGGTAAACCTTCTTGAGCTTCTTGGCGGTTATCTCCTCGCCGTAGGGGAACCGGGACGCCAGGCAGGCGACCGCGGGCTTGTCGCTGGTCGGCAGGCCGTAGCGTTCCGAGAGCGCCCTTATCTGGTCCTTGGTCAGGCCGGCTTCCAGCAGGGGCTGCCGCACGTTCAGTTCGCGGCAGGCCTGCATGCCGGGCCGGTAGTCCTGCGTGTCGTCGGCCATCGAGCCGTCGGCCACCCAGTCGAGGCCGTGCTCGCGCGCCATCTGCTGCAACTCGCTGAACAGCGCCGTCTTGCAGTAGTAGCAGCGGGTGGGGGGGTTGGCCGTGAAATCGCTCTCGGCCAGTTCGTCCGACTCGAACACCAGGTGGCGCACGTCGAGTTCACGGGCCAGTTCCCGCGCCTCCTCGAACTCCCACTCGGGATAGGTCGCCGAGCGGGCCGTGGCCGCCGCCATGCGGTCCCGCCCCAGCACGTCGCGCGCGACGGCGGTCAGGAAGGTGCTGTCCACGCCGCCGGAGAAGGCGACCAGCACCGAGCCCATCTCGTCCATTATCCGGCGCAGCTTCCTGTGCCTGGCCTCCAGAGTCGTGTCTTGCTTCACGTTCATGGGCGCGACTGTTCCTCCTCGATGGTGCCCCCTCCGAGTACGACGCCGTCGTCGTAGAAGACGGCGGACTGACCGGGACAGGGCGCTTCCTGTGCCTCGTCGAACACGACCCGCCCCCCGCCGTTGCCGTCCGGAAGGATCGCGGCCGGGGCGCCGGGATGGTTGTAGCGTATCTTGACGGACGCGCGCAACGGCGCCGACGGGGGGCCGTCCGGCATTATCCAGTTGAGCTTTCCGACGGTGATGGTCTCGCGGCGCAGGTGGCGCCGCTCGCCGACCACCACGGTGTTGTCTTCCGGACGCACCTCCACCACGTAGAGCGGCTCCGGATGGGCGATGCCCAGCCCGCGCCGCTGCCCGACGGTGTAGGCAGGCAGGCCGCTGTGCTCGCCAAGGACGGCGCCCGTGACGTGCACGATGGGGCCGGGCCGCAGCATGTCCGGATGCTGCTCCCGAAGAAGCTCAGTATAGGGCGTCTCGCCCAGAAAGCAGAGGTCCTGGCTGCCCGGTTTGTCGTGCACCGGCAGGTCATGGCGGCGTGCCACGGCCCGGACCTTGCTCTTCTCCATCCCGCCGACGGGGAAGAGCGCCGCGGCCAACTGCTCCTGCGAGAGGCCGTAAAGGAAGTAGGACTGGTCATCGTCCGACGGGGCCGTCCGGAGCGTCCATCCCCCGCGCTCGCCGCGCGCCTTGCGCACGTAATGGCCGGTGGCGATCATGTCCGCCCCGAAGGTCCTCACACGGTGAAGCAGCGTGCCGAACTTGACACGCTCGTTGCAGCGGGCGCAGGGGTTAGGGGTGCGTCCGCCGGCGTAGCTTTCAACGAAATCCGCGATCACCGCCCGCCGGAACGCCTCCCGCTGGTCAAGCGCATAGAACCGGATGCCGAGGAGATCCGCCACACGGCGGGCATCCCCGATGGTCGTCGGGCTGCAGCAGGGAGTGCTGGACCGATCGGCCTGTCCGGCAGGGGAGGGCAGGTGCATGCTGACGCCGACCACCTCGAACTCGCCCCGTTCGACCAGCAGCGCCGCCGCCGCGGCGGAGTCCACCCCGCCGGACATGGCGACGGCCACGGTTTTGGCAGTTGCCGGCATCTCGTTCCTCTACCTTTGCGCGCCCGCTGGCCGGGCGCCTATCTCCAGCATACGTTCGATAGCCCGCAGAGAGGGTTCACGGACATCCTCCGCCACCTTCACCTCGTACTGCATGTCCTCCAGGGCGCGCAGCACGCTGCCGACGGTTATGCGTTTCATGTTCGGGCAGACGGCCGCCGTCGTGGCGGGGATGAACTCCTTGTTCGGGTTCTCCTGGCCCAGGCGGTAGACGAGGCCGACTTCCGTTCCCACGATCAGGGCCGGCGCTTCGGTCTCGCGAGCGTGCCTGAGCATCCCGCCGGTCGACGTCACCACGTCTGCGACCTCGATCACCTCGGCCCGGCACTCGGGATGGACCATCACCTCGGCGTCGGGATAGAGCCTGCGAAGCTTAATTATGTGCTCGGGGCGGATGCGCACGTGGGTGGGGCAGTAGCCCCGGTCCAGGATCATCTCCCGCCCCGTCTGCTCCGCGACGTAGCGCCCCAGGTGCTGATCCGGAGTAAAAATGATGGGGCGCCCGGGCTCGATGGAGTTCACAACCTCCACGGCGTTGGAAGAGGTGCAGCAGACGTCACTTAGCGCCTTCACCGCCGCCGTGCTGTTGACGTAGGTGACCACCGCCGCGTCGGGATGCTGCGCCTTGAGCTGCCTGACGCGGGCCGGGTCCGTCATGCGCGCCATAGGGCAGCCGGCGTCCCTTTCGGGTATCAGCACCGTGCGCTCGGGATTGAGCAGGGCGGCCGTCTCCGCCATGAAGTAGACGCCGCAGAAGACTATGACGTCCGCGTCCACTTCCGTGGCTGCGCGGCTGAGCCCCAGGGAATCGCCCCGGTAGTCAGTCAGGTCCTGCACGGAGTCCACCTGGTAGTTGTGCGCCAGTATGACGGCGTTGCGTTCGCGCTTGAGCCTTTCGATTCTGTCGGTCGTCCTGCCGGTCATGCGCTGGCCTCTCTGGTGGTCGGTGACATCTCCCGAAGCCGCCTGACGATTGGCGGGAATTTCTCAAGAACATACTCGACGTCGTCCTCGGTGTTCATCCGCCCCAACGAGAACCGCAAACTGCCGTGGGCCAACTCCGGCCGCACGCCCATGGCCGTCAGCACGTGAGACGGCTCCAGCGTGCCGCTGGTGCAGGCGGACCCGGTCGAGACGCATACGCCGACTGCGTCCAGGCTCAGCAGCATGCTTTCGCCCTCGACATAGGCGAAGGTCAGGTTCAGTAGGTGGGGGAGCCGCTGTTCGGGATGCCCGTTCAACTGCACGTCCTCCAGGCGACCGGTCAGCCCCTTCTGCAGATGTTCGCGTAGCCGCTTGAGCCGTTGGGCTTCCTCATCCATCTCCGCGCAGGCCAGTTCGAGCGCCCGGGCCATGCCGACAATGCCCGGCACGTTCTCGGTGCCGGCGCGCCGTCCGTGCTCGTGGTGCCCGCCCACCTGCATTGGCCTGATGCGCGTGCCGGCGCGTATGTAGAGAACACCCACTCCCTTGGGCCCGTAGAACTTGTGCGCCGACAGGGACAGGAGGTCAACGCCCAGTTCCTCGACATCAACGGGCATCTTGCCCGCGGCCTGCACCGCGTCGGTGTGAAAGACGGCCCCGCTTTCAGCCGTCACTTCGGCCAGTTCACGGATGGGCTGGATGGTGCCCACTTCGTTGTTGGCCATCATGATGCTGACCAGGACGGTGCCAGGCCGCAGCGCCCCGCGCAATTCCTGTGGGTCCACCAGGCCATTTTCGTCCACGGGCAGCACGGTCACCTCGAAACCCTCCTTTTCGAGGGCCTTGCAGGTGTTCAGCACGGCGTGGTGCTCGACGGCGGAAGTGATGACGTGGCGGCCGCGGCCGGCGGCGGCCACGCCTCGGATGGCGTGGTTGTCACTCTCGGTGCCGCCGCTGGTGAAAACGATCTCCTCCGGCCGGGCGTTCAGATGAGCTGCCACGATGTCCCGTGCCTCATCAACGGCCGCGCGGGCACGCTGCCCCAGGTGATGCACACTCGACGCGTTGCCGAACTGCTCGGTGAAGTAGGGCAGCATCGCCTCCACCACCTCCGGGCGCACCGGCGTGGTTGCGCTGTGGTCCATATAGACGGTTCGCATTGCCTCTTTCTCCCCCCGGACCCGCTACGCGGACGGAACCGCGAATAGGTCAGTGCTGAGGTAACGTTCTCCCGTGTCGCAGACTACAAAGAGGACGAGCTTGCCTTCGTTCTCCGGCCGCGCGGCCACCTCGAGTGCGGCCCAGGCATTGGCTCCGCTGGATATGCCAGCCAGGATGCCTTCCGCGCGCGCCAGTCGGCGGGCCGTCTCGGCCGCGTCGGTGTCCTCGACTGTGATGATCTCGTCAATGACGTCCAGGTCAAGCACGTCCGGGATGAAGCCCGCCCCGATGCCCTGGATGCTGTGAGGACCCGGCTTGCCGCCCGACAGAACGGGCGAGCGGCCCGGCTCCACGGCGATGGCCTTCACAGAGGGCTTGCGCTGCTTCAGGACGGTGCCGACACCGGTGATGGTGCCCCCGGCTCCAACGCCCGCTACGAAGATGTCCACCTGACCGTCGGTGTCCTCCCATACCTCCTCGGCCGTTGTTCGGCGATGGACCTCCGGATTAGCGGGATTCGTGAACTGCTGGGGCATGAAGGCTCCCGGTGTCTGATCAAGCAACTCCCCAGCCCGCTCGATGGCCCCGGGCATGCCTTGCTCGGCGGGGGTCAGTTCCAGTTCGGCTCCCAGAGCCCTCAGCAGGGCCCGCCGTTCTTCGCTCATGCTCTCCGGCATGGTCAGTATGAGCCGGTATCCTTTCGAGGCGCAGACAAACGCCAGGCCCACCCCCGTGTTGCCGCTGGTAGGTTCCACGACGGTGGCGCCCGGGCCGATGAGGCCGTCCCGCTCGGCGGCCTCAATCATGGCTTTCGCGATGCGGTCCTTGACGCTCGAAAGGGGGTTGAAGGATTCCAGTTTCGCCAGGACGGTGGCGCCCAGCCCTTCGGACATCGTGTTCACACGTAACAGCGGGGTCTTGCCCACCAGGTCAGTGACGCTGTCGGCTATCTTCATTCAATCGTCTCCGTTGGGTCAGCTCTTGCCTGCTTTTTCGTTGTGCCGCCTGACGAGGTCGGCCAGCGTGACCGACTTCAGAACGGCGTTCAGGGACTTCTGGACCTCGTCCCACACCTCGCGGGTGACGCACTCTTCAACAATCTCACAGCCATCGGGGTCATCAAGGCATTCAACGGGGCAAAAGGGCCCCTCGAGCGCTTCATAAACGTCCAGCAGGCTTATGGAATCGAGCGGGGCTCGCAGCACGTACCCGCCACCTGCGCCGCGCACGCTGCTGACCAGGCCGCTTCGGCGCAGATCCTGGATGATCTTCGCCAGGTAGCGGTCCGGCAGATGACGCTCGCGCGCCAGAACTTCCAGCGCCACCGGACCATCCCCCGCGTGAAGCGCAAGGTCCACCATGGCACGGCAGCCGTACCTGACGCGTGTGGACAGTCTCATGGGCGCCCCCTAACTGCATAATGTTCACCTGTTTGGTGTAGTTTACACGCCCGCCGAAGTCGTGTCAAACAGAACCGGTTACTTCGCCCGGACATGGTGCCCACCCAACGGTAAGTGCTGATCGCCTGGGATTCGGCGGGCGCGCCACTCTCTCGCGTCGCCTCGGCCGGCCCTTTGCACGTCGGAAAGTGGCGGGCCCGCGCCAAACGTGCCGGGCTCCATGTGGCGGGCGCGGTGCGGTCCAATAAGATGAAGGCGCCTGGTAGAGGCCCGCGGCGCCTGAAGCCGAATGGAGCGAGTGGGGCCAGGCTAATCGGCTGGTGGAACAGAACAGCAAGGCGCTACTCCAGTTCAGGTGTATGGCGAGCCGAGCCGTGGGCACGGCCGACAGCCTAAGCATCCGGCTGGGCAGTCGGGAGCCACTGAGGCAGCCGCGCGCTGTGCGTGTGTGCCCGAAGTCGTGCCTTTCGACGCGGGCAGGCAGCCGTGCCCTGAAGAAAGCCGACGCTTGCATCCAAGCCGTCCTCCTCGGGTCTGGTGCATCGCTAACCATATCCCTCTCAGATCGCATATTCTGCCCCGGGAACCCGGCTTCTGCGCCGGAATTTATGCTCTGGAGGGCAGTGCGCGCTGCGAGCGTGAAGCTTGCCGCCGGCCGGGAGACGCGCGGACTCTGAATTGATGGGGACACCATGCTGGCAAGGCAGTCCGAGTTAAGCATCCTAGCACATTTCCAGAACCGCGCCAGCATCCGGCTCCAGAGGTTCGGCCGCCGGTTCCAGCGCAGCTTCGGTCCTCAAGCGCGTCGCACAGACCGTCGAGCGCCGCCTGCGCCGGGCGCTCAAGTGGGTTACGTCGCGCGACTGGACATTCCAAAGTTTGAGCCAGGACTCAGCAAGGCCAGCCTGCCGCGCGCCGAAGCCGCACTGAAGACCGTGGAGGCGCCGAAGGACGTTTGCCTCCAGGTGAGCCCCTACACTGCATGCAGTAGGGGGCCGCAAATAGCGCCAAACCCGCTGATGAGTCAGAGCAAACATCCGACGTTAGAGTCCGATAACATATATTATGTTACACTGAATCTGCCACAGT
>PUMJ01000042.1 GCA_003551305.1 Candidatus Brocadiaceae bacterium | reverse complement strand
TCAGTAAACCACAACGGCAACGGCTGGGAAAGGCACAACGGCAACGGCGCGGACCACTGAGGCGGCCGCAAACGGCGATCGAGGGATAATCGTCCTCGTCCTCGGACGCCACGGCAACGACAGAAACCGTAGAGAGCGCCGAGAAACGTCGGGGGCTTGACATCCGGGCCGATAACGGGTAACCTTGTGTATAGGTGCCCTGCGCAGCGGCAGAGCACGTGAGGCGCGGGGGGCGCGGCGTGAGACGGCGGTTTTGCGAAACGAATCCATTTTGTCGTAAGCCGTGGTGTGAACAAGGCTTGAACCGCAGAGGGCGTGGAGAGCGCCGAGGAACGGCGGGGAAGGGAAGAACGACAAACGGCTTCTACCACGAAGCGCTCGCAGAACACGAAGAACGGTATCCGTAATCGTCGCGTAGAGGGGGCGGTATGGGGAGTGGTTTGGCAGCAGGTGGGCTGGGGGGTATTATCGGGCAGCGCCGGTGGGCAGGTGTCTTTCACCTGGGAGGTGAAAATTGGCCGGGGAGCAGAAAGAGAAGCTGAGGCAGGGCGGAATACTGCCGTTTGAGGTGGACGAGGTGCTCGGAGCCAGCCCGATCACCAGCACCGCGGTGCTGCCTCTGGTGGCCGAAGCGTTCCGCGCCTGCGGGGCGGAGCTGATTCGTTGGCATCGGCAGAAGGCCGGCACGATCGAGAATCTACACGGCGTTTTGAAAAACGAGCTGGGGGCCGGTGTGATGCCGTGCGGCAGGTCTGGTGCGAACGCGGCCTGGCTTCGGCTCAATGTGCTGTGCTACAACGTCCTGACGATCATCCGTCGGCACGGGCTGGAGGAGGAGCAGCTGCGGCGGGCGCGTCCTAAACGTCTTCGGCTGTGGGTGCTGTGCCGGGCGGGCCGGCTGGTGCATCACGCTCGTGCGCTGGGGGTGCGGGTCAGTTGGCGGGCCAGGCGCCTGATGGGACGGATAGCACCGGCACGGTTGAAACTACTTCAGCCGGCCTGGCGGGTGCGCAGCCAGCGGCGTGCGCGCGCCTCGCCCCAGCCGGCGTGAGGAGCAGATATTCAGGGAAACGGGCAATCCCATGCGGGACAGGTGAGTACCCGGTGGCTCAGGGAGAGCCGCCCGGCCTCAAGTCGGCGGTGCCAGGCGTGCGGCAAGTCGCCATAGCAGCTAATCTGAGTCCCGCCGGAGCTGAATCCAACCCTACACTCCGCTCAGCCCCCCTACAACAGACCGCCGCATCGCCTTATCCGACGATTACGGGGCCGCACCGGAAGTTGACGGTATTGCGGAAGCTGCGGTATAATGGGCCTGCAGTCCGGGTCATTGACATCTCATCTTTTGTGACGCTGCGCGGCAGCCGCTACGCCCGGCTTACCCTGTCATACTGCTGCACCGGCGAGCGCGGCGGAGGATGTCCGCATGGAAGAAGAGTTCATTGAAAGCGCCCCGAGCTCAATCGGCCAGTGCCAGATCGAGAAGAAGATCGGCGAGGGCGGTATGGGCAGCGTCTACCTGGGCCGTCACAAGACCTTAGATATCCCGCGCGCGATCAAGATCCTCCCCAAGCACATTGACCTGAAAGACCCCGAATACAGCCAGAGGTTCTTTCGCGAGGCACGGCTGGCCGCCAGGCTGCGCCACCCCAACATGGTCCAGGTTCACGAATGCGGCGCCGAAGAGGGCTACTACTACCTGATCATGGACTACGTGGAGGGGCCCACCTGCCGGCAACTGGTTGAGGAGAACGGCAATCTGCCCTGGGAGCAGGCCGTCAAGATCACCGCGCAGATCGCCGAGGGCCTCAAGTACGCCGCCGAACAAGGCATCATCCATCGTGACGTCACCCCCGGCAACATCATCATGGACTCCGACGGCACCGCCAAGATAACCGACCTGGGCCTGGCCAAAGAGACCGCCACCGACGCCACCGGCCTGACCCGCAGCGGCGCCAGCCTCGGCACGCCGTACTACATGAGCCCGGAGCAGATCAACAGCGCCCGCGACGTGGACTTCCGGACCGACATCTACTCGCTCGGAGCCACGCTCTACCACATGGTCTGCGGCACGGTCCCCTACACCGGCACCACCTTCGAGGTGATGACCAAGCAGGTGCGCCAGCCCCTGCCCTCCCCCAAGGAACACGCCCCGGACCTGCCCGACGCCCTCTGCGACATCATCCGCAAGATGATGGCCAAGGCGCCCGACGACCGCTATGGCAGCTACGACGAACTGGTCGACGACCTGAGCAACGTACTGACGGGCGAGCCCGTTTCGGCGGCCGGCTTCGAGGACCACAGCATGGTGCACGCCCAGGAGGTGCCCGTCCCCGCCAACAACGGCGCCGCCCGAGCCCAGGAGGAGACGCACATCTCCAACCGGCCCGCCACCGGCAGCAACAAGGTGCTGATCATCCTGGTCGCCATCGGCGTCGTCGTCGCCCTCGCCGTGCTCATCCTGCTGCTCATCTGAGCCGGCCCCGCCCGACGCGTCGCCCCTTCTGCCTCAGCGGAACAGCATGCCCGCGTAACCCACGATGTAGGAGCCGGAGCCCGCCGGCGAGTCGGCACTCGTCGCCCGGGCCACCAGCACACCTTGCGCGCCGCCCCGCTCGCGCACCGCCTCCATCATCGCCACCGCCGGTAGCACCCCGCACATTGTGATGCCGTGACTCCGACAGCAATGATGGAGCCCCGACGGGTCCAGCTTCTCCATCTGCTCAATGGCCATCGCGTCGTGCTCTTCCACCGTCTCCAGGGCGCCGGGGCCGCTCTCGTGGGACATGTCGCTGCTGGCCACCAGAAGGCCGTCCGGACGCTCGGCATCCAGCAACGCCCCGATACTCTGCCCAAAGGCCAGCAACGTCTCAAGACCGGCTGAGGCAGCAACGCAAACGACCGTCAGCTTCACCTCCGGGTTATGGTGCTGCAGGAAGGGTAGGATAACCTCCCCGGAATGCTCCGGGCGGTGGGGCCGATCGTCACAGGTGACCCCATCCAGACCTGCCACGCGTTCGGTCAGTTCCGTGTCGGAGGCCACCACCCCCAAAGGCGTCTCCCAGTCGCCGCCGGTCCAAAGGGCCAGAGGGGGCCTCGAGTAGTTGTGGCTCGGCGTCAGCAGCAGCACGGTGCCGGGCACCCCGGACTCGGCAAACGTCCGGCCGGCAACGCCGCCGCTGAAGGTGTAGCCCGCGTGAGGACACAGCGCGCCCAGCGTCTTCTGCTTGCGCTCTACTTCGGGAGTGCAAGACTCTATCTGCGCCCTCAGCCTCCGTGCGCTGCCGGGGTAGAATTGCCCGGCGACCACCGGCTTTCTGGACATCGCCTGTCTCCTTCCGTGCTCGCGCAGAGGGACTGCTCCGTGGCGAAAAACTTCAGACCGGGAACTGATCGACGATGAGGGACGCTTTCCGAAGCGCCTCGGTCAAGCGGGGCAGCATCTTGAGCGGGAACTCGTCCCGAAGGAACTCGACCGACTCCGGCTCGCCGCGCCAGAACTTCAAGGTGACCTCCGGTTCCTGGCTGGTGCCCATCAGCACCACGGTGGCGCAGTAGGGGTTGGGCGGCTGGACAACTTCCACGCCCAGTTCGGTCAGCCTGTCGGTCATCTTCTGGATTCGCTGCTCGGTTTCGGGTTCCATGGGCTCGGTACCTCCTATGGCGCCACCTGTCGCACACTGCGGCGGCAAAACTCTTCCAGCAAGTCAAAGTATTCCTCGCCCCCCACGGTGTAGACGTCATTGTGGCCGGCCCCATCGACCAGATGGAACTTCCGTGGCCGGGGGGCGGCCTCGAACACCCTGCGCCCCTGCGCTATCGGCACAAGCCGGTCACGATCACCGTGGACCATCAGCAGGGGGACCCGAAGTTGCGGGATGCGCGCCAGGTTGTCGTAGCGGTTGCGGGCGAAGGGGGCCACGGGCGCCAGCGGCCAGATCCTCCGCCCCATGGCCGGCACGCTCTCGAAGGCCGACTCCATCACCAGACCGGCCACGGGCTTGTCGAGCGCCGTCTTGAGCGCCACAGCCGCACCCAGGGAGCGCCCGAAACTGATGATGCGCCACAGCTCGATGCCGCGTTCCTCGGTCAGGTAGCGGTAGGCGGCGGCCGCGTCCTCGTATAGCCCCTCTTCGCAAGGGCTGCCTTCGCTCTTGCCGTATCCGCGGTAGTCGAAAAGCAAAGCGGCCATGCCGCGCGAGGCGAGCAACTGCAGGTTCTCCGCCCTGTGAGTCACGTTGCCCGCGTTGCCGTGGCACCAGAGCAGGACAGGCCCGTACGCCGTCCGCATCGAGGGGACGCCGGGATGCCACCACGCCGAAAGCTCCACGCCGTCCGCCGTGGTAAAGCGCACCTCCCGGGCGCCGATGTGCTCGGCCTCCCAGCTCACCGCGGGCCCGGCGGTGGGCTGATAGACCAGGCGGTCCTCAAACAGGAGCGCCCCCACCCAGACCAACGCCAGGATGCAGGCGGCCGCCCCCCCAACGCGCAGCAGCAGCCACCAAGCCCGCTGCCGGCCCGGTGGGCCGTCCGGAGCGGGTCGGGCGTTCTGGCCGGCCAGGCTGGAGGGCGCCACTCCCCCCTCACCTAATTCGGGCGGACGCTGCCCCTCCGCTCCGACGGGCCACACCAACCTCACCATCAGCCCGAGTACTATCCATATCGTCAGTCGGTCCATGACGCTCCCGCGCGAAGCAGGACTTCACCGCGAGGATTCTTCGGAGAGAGGGAAAGCCGGTCACCGTTCGGCCGTGGGCGGCCTGTGCCGCCCGCCGGCTCGCAGTGCCAGGGGGGGGCGCAGTATCTCAGACCATACAACGGCTTGCCTCAGGCTCAAGCCTCGGGGTTTCTGTGCGATTCGAGCGGGTTCCGGGGTTTTACCGCGCTCGGCGGCCGCTTCCCTCCGAGCGCGCGCGGCGCGGCGCAAGTGCTCTGCCCGCCGCTCCCTGGCATCCTCGGCCCGGGCGCGGGCGGCGGCGGCTCGTTCGCGTTCACGCTCCCGCTCGCGCGCCCGTTCCTGCTGCTCCCGCATATCCGTTGCCGCCGGGGTTTGCTGCGGCCTCTGGGCCGCCTGGGCGCGCTCCGGCCCCTGGGCCTGAGGCGGCTGGGGGGGCTCACCGGTCGCGAGGCTGCGCAGGAACTCCTGGATCTCGTCGGCCGGGGCCTCGAACTCCGCGGGTTGCTCCTGGCGTTCTTCCACCTGCCCGGCGGCCTCGGCTATCTTCTTGATGATAGAGATCAGGAAAACGGCGATGATGATCAGTGCGATGATCACGTCCCCGATGTCCACGGCAGCACCTCCCGGCTTTCTGGGCTCTCTTCAGACGAAACGACCGACGTTCACGTCATTGCACCGCAGCATGAGCGGTATCGTATCCTCGGCGGCCCGGGCCATTTGTGTCATCATGCGTGCAAGCTGCCGCCCCTGCACGGAGCGGTAGCTTTTCTGGAACCAGGCCAGGCCTCCCGGATGCCCCCGGTGCACCAGCGAGCGGGAGCAGATGAGGCTCAGCGCGTAGGGGACGTCCTGGTCGCGGACGCTGGAAAAAATGAGCACGGCGGACCAGACGCGCGCCAGGTCAAGGTAGCAGGAGCTGAGGTACTGGGCCGCAAACTCCCCTTCCCGCAGCATTTCCTCCAGGGCCAGGGCCGCCTCACGGTCGTTTCCCATGGCCCTGAGGGCAAGCAGCGCGCAGCCGTGCTCCCGGTCCGCCTCGGCCGCCGGCATGCGAAAGCAGTCCATCGGCGCGCCGGCTCCCCGGCAGGCCAGCGCCATGCACGCGGCCGGCACATCACTCAGTTCCGCGTCCCCTATCTCGTCCAGCAGCAACGACCGGACTCTCTCTTGCTGGGCCAGGCCCGCAAGTTCATGCGTGAGGTCCACCCTTCCATCGAGTGCGGCGAGGTCCAGCATGGCGCGGGCGGCGGCGGCCCCTTCCGGCCTGCCGGCCCGCAGCAACGTCAGCGCGGCGGCGGCCAGGGGTTCGCCATAGGCCCGGTCTCCGGCATGTTCGGCGGCCAGGTCGGCCAGCGGGCCCGACGCATCGTCACGCCCTTGTTCGGCAGCAGCGGCCAGCGCCAGCATGCGCAGCCAGTCATCCTCCGTGCCGTTCATCTCATCCAGATAATCGCTGGCTGGCTGCTCTGCGAAGGACTCGACGGCCCTGCGGGCTTCCAGCCGCGCGCGGCGACGGGTGCGCTCCATGTGCAGCAGCCGCCGTTCGCCCTCGGGCGCGCGTTCCCACTCCAGCCGGGGTCCTGCGCTCATGGCTTCGGCCCACTGCAGGAGGGACTCCTCGACTCCCTCCTGCCCCATCAGGCGCAGGGCGCGTGCCGCACGGCTCACGCAGTTGCAGGCGGCAGCCATGTCCCGCGTAAGCCCTCTCAGGACTGTCTCGGCCGTCTTACCCTTCATCACGCCCTGGCCGGAGACGGCAGAGCGCGCCTCCTGGAGCAGTTCTTCGGAGAGGCCGTAGTCCTCCCCCCAGCGCTCGACGGCCCCCTCGTCGAGCCGCCCGGACGCCTTCAGTCCTTCGGCGCCCTCGTCCCACTCGAGGGCGTGCGCCTCACGCGACAGGTGTCCGCGCCATTCCAGCACCGCGTCCACGCCCTCCACCAGCGTGGCCGCGTAGCCGGCCTCCCCGATAACGTCCACCGTGTGCTCCGCGTCCTCACGCAACAGGGCTGACGTACGCTCGTCCTCTATCAGGTCCTCCAACGCTTCGAGCGTCCGACGGACCGGCAGCAGTTCCACCTGCCGGGCGCATTCGCGGATGCCTTCACAGGCGTGCTGCTGGACGGCGGGGTCCTCATCGCGCAGCGCATACAGGAAGTGGCTGAACAACTCCATCCCCTGCGTCCTGGCGGAGGTGAAGCTAAGCGTGGTGGCGAGGCGCTCCTCCTCGCGCGGCCCGCCGGGATTGCCGAGGAGGGCCTCTACGGCGCGTCGGCGCACCTGCGGGTCCTCATGGGTCTTGAGCACGCGCACCAGGAACCCGGCGTCGTGGGTGTAGGAAAAGGTGTCCGCCGCGCGACTGCGCACGGACGAGTCGGGGTCTTCCAGCGCGGACTGCATCTCGGGCGAAGAGCCGATGTCAACCAGCGAGGAGAGCTCGTTGAGGGCATGCACCTTCTCGGAGGCCGTCCCGCTGTGCACGATGCGCTCCAGGTAGGGGATGACTTCCTCGCGTCGCCTCTGGCCCGCGACGGGCCCGGTCTCCTGGCCGATGTTGCCGGCCTCCCAGACGGAGCGAGCCCGCTCGCCGGCCACCTCATCGCGGGCATCCTCCTGCAACCAGTCGGTTGTCTCGCCCAGGCCCAGCGACCTCAGAAGCTCGCCCGCATGGCGAGAGACCTCGAAATCGCTATCGCCGGCGGCCCTCCGCAGGATGCCCTCCACCTCGGAGGGGTCGAACCGGTTGAGCATCAGCACCACGTAGCGGCGCACTTCGGCCAGCGGGTGCTCCAGCGCCCTCTGCAAACACTCCAGCATGCGACTGGAGCCTCCACCCAGCGAGGAAGCCAGCATGTCCAGCGCCGTGGAGGCCACCCGGTAGGACGAATCAAGCACGAAGCCCTCCAGCAGATCGGCAGCCTGTTCGGAGCCGATAGCCGCCAGCGAAAGCACCGTCTCCTGGCGCACCTCGTCGTCCTCGTCCTCGCCCAGTTTCTCCAGCGTGGGCAGCACGGAGTCGGTGCCCACAAAAGCGAGGGACTGGGCC
>PUMJ01000059.1 GCA_003551305.1 Candidatus Brocadiaceae bacterium | reverse complement strand
CCGTGGTGTCCGTCGTGGCCGGTCCATGCTGCCTCTTGCCGACGGCCGCCCGTGCCGGCCCGTTGATTCGCCGGGGGATTCTTGCTAACGTGCGGGCAGGCGTCGCCGGGGTTCGGTGGTGCGCTTCTCCTTGCGGGGGGCCGAAAGATGAGACGACTGCCGGCTGTTCTTTTGGTGCTTGCCTGTTCCGCCGTCAGTGCGGTCGCCGAGCCCGCCTGGGAGAGGCTGCCCGACGGGGTCGTCGCCGCCGTCGAGGTTCGCGACGTCCACACCCTCGGCCCCCGCCTGCAGGACGCCGTCCGGCAGGTGCACCCCCTTTTCAACATCCCCCCGGCCGGGCCGGCGCTGGCCGCCGCCGCGCTGAAGACCTACAACTACGTCAGCCTCGACCTGGAATCGCCGTTCCGCATCATTTTGCCGGCCCCGCCGTTGCACACGGCGCCCGTGATGCTCTACCGCGCCCACGATCCGCACGCCTACATTGACAGCCTTTTCCGCAACATCGAGCGGGAGAAATTCGAGGACGACATCCACCACCTGCGTGAAGAGCTGGACTCTTTCGACCCTTCGGCGGACTCCCCCGCCCCCGGCCGGCCGCTCTACGTCGGGTTCGTGGGGCAGACGGCGGCCATGGGCCGGGAGCTTGAGGCCGTGCAGGCCGCCATGGACATGCTGCGGGACGGCGCGCTGACGCCCGACCCCCTGTTCGAAGGAGATGCCGGGGCCGTGCTGCGGCTGGGAAGCCTGCTGGAAGGGCTCGAACAGGTCGGGCAGGACCCCCTGGGCGACCTGCGGCGCTCCATAGAGGTGATGCCCCTGCGCTACCCGGCCCAGCGGGAGGCCCTGGAAAGGAACGTCCGCGCGCTCGAAACGCTGCTGCGGCAGGTGGAGGCCGTCTCCGCCGACGGACTGCTGGGGCGGGATGCGTTCAGTCCTACCTTCGCGATGAAGCCCGTTCCGGGAAGCGGCATAGCGGACTACACGGCGCAGATGCCGGCCGCCGAGCAGGCGCTGCTGCCTCACCTGCCCGCCGGCGCCCTGGCCGCCTTCGCAGGAGGCATGGGCGATATGGGGCCGATGGTTGACTGGTTCCTCGACCAGTGGCCGGCCATGCCGCCGGAAGAGGCCGACCCGGAGGTGATGGAGGAGGCGGCGCGGGTGCTTCGGGCTTGGACGGCCGCGATAGGAGGGCGGCAGTTCGCCGTGGCCGTCTACGGCGAGCCGGGCGAGTCGGCCACCGTGGCGCAGATTACGGACGTGGACGACCCGGACGAGGCGCTCGAGTTGGGCGAACGTCTCATGGCCGCTATAGGCCCCCTCGCGGCGGCG
Source organism: Candidatus Brocadiaceae bacterium (assembly GCA_003551305.1). Classification (GTDB taxonomy): domain Bacteria; phylum Planctomycetota; class Brocadiia; order SM23-32; family SM23-32; genus B1Sed10-231. The sequence goes on along the minus strand of PUMJ01000059.1, from coordinate 6,417 downwards.
GGCCCGGGGATGCGAATGTCCATGGAGGCCCTCGACGAGCTACCCCCCCACCGCGGACACCGCATCTTCGGCTGGCGCACACGCTACGATTTCGAGCTGAGCCCGGGCCTTCCCCCGGGCACGGAGCAACTCCAGCGTGCGCTGGTGGAGGGCTTCTACGGGCCCGAACCGATGACGTACGCTGCCGCGGCCCACGGGCATTACCTGACGACCTTCGGCGCGGACGCCCTCGAAGTGCTGAAAGCCATGATTGAGGGCCCCGAGGAAGCGCTTTCGGAATCCCCCGAGCTGGCCGAGGCGCTCCGTGAGATGCCCGACGGCGCGGTTGCCGTCGGCTACCTCTCGCCGGGTGGGCTGGCGGGATGGTACGTGGAGGCGGTGCGGCAGGCCACGGAGGGAGCCGACCCGCTCCTGCCCCCGGGGCCTGTTCAGTTCCGGCCCGGGCCGCCCGTCGGCGTGGCCGCTTACGTCGGCGAGGAGGGCGTGCTGCAGGTGCGCGTGCGCGTTCCGTTCGGTTCCCTGCGCGTCCTTGTGGACGGCATCCTGATGGGCATTATTGGGGCCGAGCAGATGCCCCGGATGCCGCCGGGCATGCCGTAGGCTTGGCGTGCAGCTCTGCGGTGGGGGCCGAGTCGTTTCCTCGCGGAATAAGCCGAATGGGCTTGCAAAGCGGTTCCCGGCCGGGCTATAATACATTTGTTGAGCAGAGGAAGCCCGTCGCCCGGTCGGCCTCGCTGTGGACATTACGGAGAGTCGCCGCCTGGCCGAGGCGCACGGGGGGTTACCGCACACTCGAAAGGGAAGCGTCGAGACCATGGCCAAAGGGTTGACGGAACGGCAAAGGGAAGTCTTCGACTTTATCCGCACCACCATTCGCGAGGACCTGCGTCCGCCCACCGTCCGGGAGATAGCCGACCACTTCGGCTTCGCCAGCCCGAAGGCGGCCACCGACCACCTGGACGCGCTCGAGCGGAAAGGCTACATCCACCGCCGCGACCGCAAGGCGCGCAACATCGAGGTCCGTGAAGAACTCGACCCCCAGGGCATCCCGCTGGTCGGACGCATCGCCGCCGGCTCGCCCATCCTGGCCGTCGAGAACCTCGAAGGCGCCCTCTCCACAACCACCCTGTTCAACGTGGACGAGGACACCTTCGCCCTCGAGATCGAGGGGGAAAGCATGACGGGCGCCGGCATACTGCCGAACGACTACGTCATCGTGAACGCCGGCGCGGAGGCCCGCAGCGGCGACATCGTCGCCGTCCGCATCGGCGACGAGGCCACCGTCAAGCGCCTGTTCAAGGAAAGCGGCAAGGTCCGCCTGAAGGCCGAGAACCCGGCTTTCGACGACATCGTCGTCGACCGGGACTCCGAGGACTTCGCCATCTACGGCCCCGTGGTCGGCGTGATGCGCCGCCTCTGAGCCCCTCGCCGGCGGGTCGGGTGAACTATGCCGCCCCAACGGGGTGCCGCTCCAATGGAGCGCAACATACCAGCCCGGGGTCCCTTCGCAGCGCTTGAATCGCCCCTTCCAGGGGCTCCATTCGCGAGGTGTGGCCTCTTCCCCCGGGCTCCCGCTGGTCGCCCGAGGCTACGTTTGATACGCCCGCGTTGCGGGCTGATGGGACCGTGTGGCTTGCCGCGAGGCCCAGCAGGGCCGGCTCAGACATGGTCCGGGATGAAGCGCGCCTATGGCGCCCCAACGGGACGCCGCCCTGAAAGGGTGCCGCTCCAATGGAGCGCAACATACCAGCCCAGGGCGCAGCCCTGGGGCTCCGGGCGCCCCCCGAAAGCCTGCGCCCCGGGGCACCATGGCCTCAATCCATCATCTCCCAGATGGGGGGCAGGTGGTCGCGGCCGAGGACTACGGGCTTGATGCCCGCCATCTCGCAGAGCATCGTCAGCGCGCGCACCCGGTCCCCCGGCACGCCCTGCACGTGGTTGCAGGGGAAGACGTTCAGGAACTCCTCGAACGAGCATTCCAGCTTCGCCCAGACGTGGGGCCAGGTCGGGTCGGTCTGGTCCTTGAGCTCCTGGCTTTCCTCGGGCGGCAGCTCGACCGCCTGGCCCGGCAGGATGGCCATGAACGGCTTCTCGTCCCAGAGGCCGAGCCGGGCGAAGGTCATCGGCCCGGCGGCCGCGTCGAACTCCACGCTCGCCCCGCCCGCCTTGAAGTAGAACTCCAGCGCGGGGTGGAAGGTCACCTTCTCGAAGTTCTCGGCCGGCTCGAAGCTGCGCGCGGCGTACCAGCTCGCGTGGTTGCCACTGTTGCACCAGTCCCAGAGGTCACGGTCCGGGTGGTAGAGCCGCACGTCCATGAACAGCGCCGGCAGCCCGCCGGTGACGTACTTGAGCAGTTGCATAGTGACGGCGGCGTTGGCGTCGGCTTCCGTGGCGCAGACGACCGACTCCTTCTCCCCCCGCCAGTCGTAGGGGTCGTTCATCAGCATCTCGGCCACGTCGCCCAGGCAGACGTGTTCGGTCAGCTCGCGCTGGCCCTTCAGGCCGCAGAAGTCGAAGCCCTTCTCCTCGTTGACCATGTTCATGGCCAGGTAGAGGCGAAGCTGGGTCTTGAGCGTCTCGGGGGTGAGCATGCGGCCGTCGTAGAGGAGCCTGTCGCCCAGCAGCCCTTCCAGCCAGGCGAGGCCCTCCTCGACGTCGGCCTCATCCACCTCGTTCTCCATAACCTTCACCAGCCAGAGCTGGTCCACCTGGCGAGCGGTGACGCCGAGGGACTTCAGGGTGGGGGTCAGGTGCCAGTAGCCGGTCTCCATGCCCATCGAGTGGCCGCCGTAGAGGCCGTGGACCTCGTTGCGGATGGTGGTGACGGCCTGGGCGGCGCGCACCCAGTCGGCCACGTGCGCCTGCGTCTCGGGATCGTCCATCTGCCCGACGATGCGGTGGGTGCGCACGCCGGCCTGGCGAAGGGCGCCGTCGGTGGCCAGCAGGCCGACATTGCCGGGATACTGGCCGTTGTTGTTCGAAAGGCTCAGCACGGGCACGTCCGGGCCGACGGAGTTGAGAAAGGGCCAGACGAGGAAAGGGAAGTTCCAGACGTTGTAGCACATGATGACCGAGCGGCAGCCGGCGCGGCGAAGCTGCTCGCCCACCTGCTGGGCCTTGCGCGTGGAGGTGATGATGTCGTCAGCGACGACGACCTCCGGGGCGGAGCCGTCCGTGTTGGCCACCTTGCGGCGGATGATGTCGGCCCACTGGTTGACGACCTGGCGGTTGACGGGGTTGTTCTGCTCCCAGACGTGGGGGCGTTCGTCGTTGAGCATGGCGATGCCGACCGGTGTGCTTCTCATGACTGGCCTCCCGCTGTGAAGGGACTGGTGAGGGTGCATATATAGGCGGGCGGAGGCGTTTTGGCAACTGAACGCCGGGGGAGGACGTTGCCGAGAGCTCTTTGTTTCTTGAGAGTTGCCCGCTACGGCGTGGAGACATCCTCGCCCTCGCAGGGCAGTCCTGGACCACTCGCCGCCCTCACCAGGTCTCCTCGTGGACGCGCTCGGGATCGTAGCGGTCGGCCGGCCCGGCGGGCTCGGCCGGGTGGCCGATGGCGACCAGCGACAGGCACTCAACCCCCTCGGGCAGATTCAGGATGGCTTTCACTCCTTCCTCCCGTTCCTTGACGGGGTGTACGCCGAGCCAGACGGCGCCCAGCCCGAGCGCGTGGGCGGCCAGGAGGAGGTTCTGCGTGGCCGCGGAGGCGTCCTGCACCCAGTAGCCCTTGTGTTTCTCCAGGGCCAGGTCCGCCAGCACCGCGATGCAGACTTCGGCCTGCTCCAGCATGCTCGAGTAGGGGTGGACGTTCATGATGTCGTCCATGGTCTCCCGGTCCCGGACAACCACGAAGTGCCAGGGCTGCTGGTTGCCGGCGGACGGGGCGGCCATGGCGGCACGGAGGACCTTCTCGACATCCTCGTCGCTGACGGGCTCGTCGGTGTAAGAACGGATGCTGCGGCGGGTCATCAGCAGTTCGTAAGCGTCCATCGTGCGGTTACCTCCCGGAGTCAAAGGTGACGGGCGGGTTCCGAAAAAAGCCCTCAGACAGCGCGGGGTAGGAGGGAGTTCCGCGCACTATTCGCACTATACGGCACGCACTCTCCGGCTGTCAAACGGCCCCCAGGGCCATCGTCAGCCCCGCCCGTCAACGAACAACGGAGAACTCCCCCCTGCCGTCTCCGCCTTCCCCCCCCAGCCGGCCCGAGGACGATCCCTGCCCCCGCCGCGGTGGAGGGCCAAAGGGGCGCGCCGCCTAAAGCAGGAGACCCAGCAGCAGCCCCACCACCAGCATGGCGGCTAAGATAAGGACGATCCAGCCCCGGCGGCCCAGGTGCGGCCCGCCGCCGAACTCGCGGCGCACGAACTCATCGTAGTCGAACTCCTCGTCTTCGCCGTAGCCGGCCGGGATGCCGGCGCCCCACCTGTCGGCATCTTCGGACCAGCCGGTGGTCTCGTCGGAGCCGCACTCCGGGCAGGCGCGTGCCCCGCGCGGCACCTCCGCGCCGCAGTGAGGGCAGGTGAACCAGTCGTCCCGGCGTCCTGTGCTCATGGCCCGGCCATTATACGCCAGCCCGGCCGGACGGGGAAACCGAAGCCCGCCCGCTGACGGCCGCCGGCCTGTGTATCCTGCCGCTCGAGCTATTCCGCGCCGGAGACTCCCATGACCGCCGAACAGAGACGCGCCGAGCTCTACCGCCTGTTGGGCCCGCTGTGCTCTACAACCACGCCCACGGGGGCGCCTACGAGATCGGCAAGGAGGAACTCATCCGCGGCCGCTACCCCTGCGGCCACATGGAGACGGCGGCGATGCGCACCGAGGCGCTGTCCTTCGTGGAAGAATGGCTTGAGGACGGCCGCAACCGCCCTGCCGGGTGATGGGGGCCGGGCTCAGGGGAGGTCACATGATGGTGGCCGGCTCGTCGGGCTCGCCGCGGAAGGGGTTCAGGTCGTAGGTGATCATCGCTGACCAGCCGCCGTCCTCCCCCTGCATGAACTTGACGTCGCGCACCCGCGAGCCGTTCAGCCGGGTCAGCCTCTGGTTCACCTGACGGACGAGAGCGGCCCGGTCCGGCGCCGTGACGCTGAGGACGCGCGTGGCGTTCTTGCGCTGCCCCTTGCTGTAGTGGGCCAGTTGCTGGAGGATCCCCTGGATCAGATGCAGACGGCTCAGGTACTTGTCGCGCAAGTCGTGGATGAGCGGGGAATAAGCGTAAGGGTCGAATATGCTGTCCACGTCCTCGCCGTGCTGCTGCAGTTCTTCGAACAGTTCCTGCCGCAGGCGATTCTGCACAGCGCACAACTTCCGGGCCAGGTCGGCCGGCTCCATTTTCATGCCCCAGGCGCACTCCTGAACGGACGGTAGCTCGGCTATCCATTATAGGCGTCCCTGCGAGGAAGTGTCAAACATTGCGGGTTACTTTGCCAGGACATGGTACCCACCCACCGGGAGGTTCTGATCGTGTGGGTTCTGTGGGGTCGCGCTCCCGCTTCACCCGCACCACCCGGCCATACTCGCCCGAGCCCGAGCACCGCAGCGTCCAAAAATGGTTGAGTCACTTGCTGCCGAGCCGGCGCTTCTTCCTTGCTGACCCCATGTCGAGCGTCATCTCCAGAAGCAGGCGCGATGCCGGCACTGCATCCACCGCACGTACCACCGTCTTCCAACTTTCGTCCCGCTGCGGGTGTGACGCCTCTCAATTCATAGGATCAGCGCTTCCCGCTGCGCGGGTGCATGTCCTGTCACGGACCATTGCTGGGGATAGGGTGAACCCCGTCCTTTATTGTGCCAGGATAACCCCCCATCAGTGCCCTTGTTGCCCTGATGCGGTAAGATGATGATCCGGCAGCCGAGCGCGCCGAATCGCCGGGCCGGGAGACAAGAGATTAGAATCCTGAGGTGCTGTGATGGACATCTTCTATGAGCCGGCCGATGGGCGGTGCGGGGACTTCATCCCTTTCTACCATGACGGTCTCTTCCACCTGTTCCACATCAAGGGGCACCCGTGGCACCACGTCAGCACGGCAGACCTGGTGAACGTGCGTGAGCACGGCCTCGCCATCCCCGGCGGCGGCCACCACAGCCAGGACCGCGACATCTACACCGGCTGCGTCGTCGAGAAGGACGGGACCTTCCACATCTTCTACACCGGCCACAACCCTGACATGCCGCAGCGGGGCGGCTTCTCCCAGGTGCTGATGCACGCGGTCAGCCCCGACCTGATGAACTGGACCAAAGACCCCGACTGGCACCTCCCGCCCGCCCCGGAGCACTACGGCCCCGGCGCCTGGCGCGATCCCCACGTCTTCTACAACGAGGAGGAGGGGCGCTACTGGATGCTGCTGACCGCCCACACGAAGGAGGGACCGGCGGACCGGCTCGGCTGCGTGGGGCTGCTGACGTCCGAGAACCTG
>PUMJ01000185.1 GCA_003551305.1 Candidatus Brocadiaceae bacterium | reverse complement strand
TTACGCTGGGATGGCGTCTGCCCGCCGTGCCCGCCGGCCGCCACCTCGAACACGAGTTCGTAGTCGCCCCCCTGCGTGGCTTCGCATCGCTGGCCGAGGTCAACCGGCAATTCGCGGCGGACAGCCTGGTGCGCCCTTCCGGCCGAGGCGCCGAGGTCCGGTTCACCCTGATGCCCCTCGAGCGCAGCCTCTCGGAGGTCTCCGTCATCACGCGCACATACGACGCCGAGGGCCGCGAGGGCGAACCCTGCGAGCCCATGCTCTTTGAGGACGTGCCGGTCGGCGCCTGGCCCCGGGCGCACACACGCGTGCCGGACACAGCCGCCTGCCTGGTGCACGAGGTTTACAGCGAAGGGGACCGGCTGGGTGCGTTCGCGCTCCGGGCCGACGGCGGGGCGGGTTGCGACCTTGCCCCTCGCGGGGAACTGCCCCCGCCCCGGCTGGAGGCCGCCCGCGGGCAGACGCATCCCTGGGACGCCGAGGCCGGCCCGCCCACGGACGCCGAACGGGAGCGGGGTTTCACGCTGCGCGACCCCGCCGTCGAGGGGAGCCCGCCGCACGCCCGGGCCGTCGAACTCACGCTCACCGCCGGGGAGGCGCGCACGCGCTTCCTGGCCGTCGGCGCCCTGCGCGACATCAAGGAGTTGCGGTTCAGCGTGACGGGGCCGCCGGCCGGCAGCGGCATGGCGCGCGGGATGCCACCCGGCGCTGCCAGGTCCTGGCGGGTCAGTGAGCAGGGGGGCGGCCCGGCCCGGCTCGAACCCTTCACACCCTTTGCCCTGCAGGCCGGGGAGACCCGCTGGCTGGCCTGGACGGTCGACGCCGCCGCCATGGAGCCGGGGCGGTTCCAGGGCCGGCTCACGGTCAGCGCGGACGGACACAGCCGCGACATCCCCCTGGCCCTGGAGGTGGTCCCGCGCCCCGCCCCGGCGCCGGAATCCTTCGGCCTGTGGCACCTGGGGGCTCCCGGCGGGACCGGGCCACGCGGCCATGCCCTCTCGAAGCTGCGCGCTTACGGGGTCAGCGGGCTCGCCCTCACCGATGGGCCCGCCGTCGCGGCCTTCGAGGCCCCGGACGGCGATTTCCGCCTGCTGGCCCACGGTGCCGCTCGCGGCGCCCTGCCGCCGGCCGGCCCTCCGCCGGGCGCAGACCGGTCGGATGGAACGCCGCCCCTGTGGCTGCTGGTCGCCGAGGCGGCCCCCCCGGACACTGCCGAGACGGCCCGCCGCCTCGGATACGCCCCTCTGCCGCTGCTGCCGACCCTGCCGCCGCCGGAGGAGGCGGGGGCGCTCCCGGGGAAGGTTCCTCACATTCTCGTGCGGGAGGGCTGCCCGCCGGGGCGGGTTCCTGCGCTGCTGGAGGCCGGTGCGCTGGAGGGCGCCGGGCACGTCTGGGTGCACTTGGACCTGTGCGGCGTGGACTGGCGACAGGCCCTCACGCTGGTGCGCAGCGCCTGCTGGGCTGCCGCGTGGCAGGGCCTGGCCGGGGTGGCCGTCTGCGTCGAGCCGCCCCTGGCCGAAGTGGACCGGGAACTGGTCATCTGGCACGTGCTGCGCGACGCCCGGGCCGAGGTCGCCCTGTGGCGGGAAGTCCGACGCGACGCCCGCCTGCTGCGGGCCCGTGCTGACGAGGAGAGCGGGCTCGAGACCGCCATCTCACTCGCCCTGGAACGCCTGGAGAGGGCCGTGGGCACGGCCGCCCAGCGCACCCTGCCGTTGCGCCGCGTGCGCACGGCGTCCGGGGAAGTCCTGCGCGCGGTCCCGCCGGTTGAAGAACGTGACCTGGACACCTCCCCTTACGAGACCGCCCGCGACGCCGTGCTGGAGGCCGCGCGAGCCGTGGGTGAGCCCGCGCGGGGGCGGCGTGGTCCGGACGGCTACGCGACAACACAGACCGCGAGGTAGGACAGAACCATGGAACCGCTGTTCTGCGGCGTTGACGTCGGCACGCAGGGCGCCCGCTGCGTCCTGGTTGATGCCCGAGGTCGGGTCGAGGCCCGGGCCGAGGAGGAGTTCCCCGGGGCGGCCATTTTCCAGGAAGAGGGCCGTTTCGAGCAGGAGCCGGGCGCCTGGACGGCCGCCCTGCGCCCCGCCCTGGCCGGCTGCCTGCGGCAGGTCAAGCCCTCCCGCGTGGCCGCCGTCGGCGTCACCGCTACCAGCGGGACCGTGTGCGCGCTGGACAGCGGCTACCGCTCGCTGATGCCGGCCATCATGTACAACGACCCCCGCGCCGAGAGGGAGGCGCAGGAACTGCGCAGCGTGGGCGCCGGGCTGACCGAGCGCCTGGGTTACCGGTTCAGCTCTTCGTTCGGGCTGCCGAAGATCGTCTGGCTCAAGCGCAACCGGCCGGATATCTTCCGCCGCGCCGCCCTCTTCTGCAGCCCCACCGACTACGTCATCGGCTGGCTGACCGGCTCCTGGGGCCGCTCCGACCAGACCAACATGCTCAAGTTCGGCTACGACCTGCTGGAAGGGCGCTGGCCGGCGTTTATCGAGGGGCGGCTGGGGGTGCCGCCGGAGCGCCTGCCCCGTGTGCAGCGGCCGGGTGAGCCGGCCGGCCGGATCACCGCCGAACGGGCGCGACAGACCGGCCTGCCCGCGGGCACTCGTGTCGTGGCCGGCATGACGGACGGCTGCGCCTCCCAGATATCCAGCGGCGCGGCCGCCCCCGGCCGGTTCAACACCACTATCGGCACCACTCTGGTCATCAAGGGCGTCAGCGAGCGGTTGCTGCTCGACCCCCTGGGGCGGATATACTGCCACCGCCACCCGGCGGGCTGGTGGCTGCCCGGCGGCGCCAGCAACACGGGGGCGGAGTGCCTGGCGCGTGAGTTCGGCCCGGAGGAGACCGAACGCCTCAGCGCCGTCGCCCTCCAGCACAGCCCGACCGCCCTGACGGCCTACCCCCTGGTGGGCAGGGGCGAGCGGTTCCCCTTCCAGCGCCCGGACGCCGAGGGTTTCCTGCTGGGCGAGCCGCGGGGCCGCGAGGATCTGTTCGCCGCCTACCTGGAGGGCGTCGCCTGCCTGGAGCGGCTCGCCTACGAGACGCTTGAAGGGCTGGGCGCGCGCATCCGAGGCCCCATCTTCGGCGCCGGCGGCGGCAGCCGCAGTGATGCGTGGCTGCAGATACGCGCCGACACCCTGGCCCGCCCGGTGCGGCGGCCCGTCGTGACCGGCGCCGCCATGGGGGCCGCCATCCTGGCCGCCTCGCACGAACACTTCGCCGGACTGCCGGAGGCCACCGAGGCGATGGTGCGCATTGACCGCGAGGTGGAGCCGCGCACCGGGCTGGTGCCCCGCTACGAGGAGTGCTACCAGCGCTTCCGGGAAGCCTGCCGCGAGCGGGGCTACGCCTGAGCGGCCGCGCGGCCCCGGCTTCATTCCATGCCTGCGCACAGAGGCGGGGGGTGTGCCTTGTCTGTTTGTGCGCCTATGGGCTACAATAACAACACGATGGCGATGAAGAAACTCCAGCGATACGTGCTCAAGGACACCCTTAAGGGGCTGGTGCCGGCCTTTGTGACGCTGCTTCTGATCATGGTGGTCGGCTCCGGCATGCAGCTTCTCTACCAGGGGCTGGACGTGGTGCGCCTGCGGAGCCTGCTGCCGCCGCTGATGGCCTACAGCGTGCCCATGGTGATGCCGGCGGCCTTTCTGACGGCGGTCATCATGACGTTCGGCCGGCTGACGGCCGACAATGAGCTTATCGGCATTCGTGCGGCGGGCATCCACCTTGCCAGCATCGTCTACCCCGTGCTGCTTGCGGCCCTGCTGCTGACGCTGCTTACGGCCTACTTCCAGTTCGAGCTCGTGCCGAGGGCCCGGGTCGCCATCGAAAGGATGAAGTACACAGCCTTCCGGCAGATACTGCTGGACAACGTGGCGCTCAGTTCCCGGCGGCAGCTCAGTTTCCGGCCCGCTTACATCCAGTACGACGATTTTGCCGGCGGGCGGATGAAGAACCTGTTCCTGCTGGAGATGCGTGGTCGGCAGCCGCGGATTATCACCGCCGAGTCGGCCACCGTACAGCCGGACCCCAACAGGCCGGAGATTGTCCAGTTCCATCTCTATGACTGCATGGTGAGCGACCTCAGCCTGCAGGAACAGGGCCGTGCGGGCACAACCACGGCGCGCGAGATGCGTTCCGCAGTGCGGGTTGGACCCGGTCCCGAAGAGCTGACCCGGGACGAGAAGCAAATGCCCACGCGCGAACTGTTCGCCTATCTGCGCGAACTGCGCGGCAGGGTGGCCGGCCAGGAACCGATAGAGCGGCCCCGCGAGGTGCGCACCGAGCTGAGGGACAGGCGGCGGCTCTTGCAGAACCAGATCGCCTACGTGGCCCGGCATGTGGAACGCCTCCAGCAGAGGCACCACAGGCACGCCGTCGAGGAGCCGACCGCCGGCGAAGAGCTAATGCGGAACCACGAAATGAGGTTGGAGGAGGCCCGGGCCCAGGTCGAGACCCTCCAGCAGCAACAGCACGAGCTGGTGCAGCGGATCGGCCGTCTGCGGGAGGCCGGCAGCGCCGAGACCGATTACGATCGCCTGGTCGAGCTTCAGAACCAGCAGCGCACCCTGCGGGAGCAGACGGAGGCGCGCGAAGAGGACATCAGCAGGCTGGAGGCGGAAATCCAGGAGGTTCGCCGGTCACTGGTGCGCAGCCGCGAGCGGGCCGAGCAGGTGGAGTTGGAGCTGGATGAGGTGAAACGCCATCGCGAGAAGCTCATCGAGCGCCGAGACGAAGTGGCAAGCGCCCTGGAGGAGGTGGAGGATCAGAATGACCTTATCTCGGTGCGGCTGCGTATTCACAAGAGGCTCGCCCAGGCCCTCAGCCTGTTCGTCTTCGCCCTGGTGGGCATACCGCTCGGCATCGGCGCCGGCGGGCGCAGCGTGATGATCGCTTTCGGCCTGAGCTTCGGCCTGGTCTTGCTGGTGTTCTACCCCATCCTGATGTTCGGGCAGACGGCCGCCCGGGCCGGCGCCATGCCCGTGGCGCCCGCCATGTGGGCGGGCAACATTTTCGTCGGCGTCATCGGGCTGGCGCTCACCGCCAGGGTGCTGCTGAAGTAACCCCCGGCCTCACAGCGGACAGCCCGCGCCCTCTTTACGGACCCGACATGGACGGAACGGAAAAACCACCCTTCGAGCCGGCGGCCCCCGGTTCGCGCGCCTGGCTGCTGCGGTTGGGCTGCGCTCTGCTGGGGGGCGTGTTGCTTTTTCTCTCGTTTCCCCCCGTGGACGCGGGACCGCTGGCGTTTGTCGCCCTGGCGCCCCTGATGTTGGCCGTGGCCGGTGCCTCGGCGGGGGTGGCCGTGCTCTGCGGCGCCGTGGCGGCGCTCGAGGCCCACCTGCCGGCTTTCGCCTGGGTCAGCAGCGTCACCGTGGCGGGCTGGCTGGGGCTGTCGGTTTACGTGAGCCTCTTCATGGTGGCCACGGTGATGGGCTGGTGGGCGCTTCAGCGGGGTTTCCCGGTGTTGTGGCCCCTGTTTGGGGCCCTGCTGTGGCCGGGGCTTGAGCTGTTCCGGGCGTGGCTGGGGCCGGGCTTTCCGTGGCTGTTCGTCGGCTACACGCAGTATCGGTTCAACGCGCTGCTGCAGGCGGCGGCATGGGGTGGGGTCTACGGGGTCAGCTTCCTGGTTGTCTTCGTCAACGGGGGGCTTGCTGCCGTTCTGCTGCGTCGGCTGCCGTGGTTCGGGGCGCCGGGCGGGCGGGCGGCATGGCCCATGCTGGCGGCGGCCTGCGGGCTGGTGGTGGCGACGGCCGGCGCCGGCGTCGCTGCGCGGGAGCGCATCGAGGTCCGGGAAGGGCCCGTTGTGGGCGTGGTGCAGCAGAACATACCGCGCCTGGTCGAGGAGATTTACGCCCCGGACAAGACCCAGGAGGAGTTTCACGACGAGATAGAGGCGGAGGTGCAGAAGGCGACGGCGCTGACCCGCCGGCTGGCCGCCGACAGGCCGCGGCTTATCGCCTGGCCCGAGACCACCGTCGGACTGCCGCTGAACGTGTCGCCCGAGCTGTTCGTCAGCCCGCGCACGCAGCAGATACTGCGCCACGTGCTGTCGCTGTTCGAGGAGTTCGGGCAGGACTTCGACGCCTACACGGTCGTGGGCAGCCCCACGCACTTCGCCCGCGCCGACGGGTATATCGAGCAAGTTTTCTACCACACCGAGGTGCGCGACTTCGGCAACAGCGCGGTTCTGTTCTCTCCGGAAGGGGAGTTCCTGGATCGCTACGACAAGATGCGCCTGGTGCCTTTCGGGGAGTACATACCCTGGCGGGACGTGCTGCCTTTCATCGAATGGTTCACCCCCATCGGGCGGGAGCTGACTCCCGGCGACAGCAAGGTGCTCTTTCCCCTGTCCACGCGGGAAGGGGAGGTTCTCCACTTCGCGGCTCCCGTATGCTACGAGGTCGTCTTCCCCGACTTGATAGCGGCTTTCCGCCGCCGGGGGGCCGACTTCCTGGTCAACCTGACCGATGAGGGCTGGTACACCGTGCCCGGCGAGCTGCGGCAGCACCTGGCGATGGCCGTTTTCCGGGCGGTCGAGACGCGGGCGACTGTTGTGCGGGCCGCCAACACCGGCATCTCCTGCTTTATCGGGCCGACCGGTGAGATATACGCCCAACTGCCGCCCTGGCAGGAGGGCGCCCTGGCCGCCCCCGTCCGCCTTACTGACACCCTGACGCTGCACACGCGCACCGGCGACGCGGCGGGGATAGCCTGCCTGATGCTGGCCATCGTCCTGCCGGCGGTGGTCCTGGCGCTGCGTCGCGATGCGGACCTGCCCACCGTGCAGCGGGAGTCCGAGTAGGCAGCCGCCCCCTCAGCGGCCTTCGAGCAGCTCGAGGGCCGCCTGACGGGCCTGTTCCAGGTAGTCGGGGCGTTCCCGGATGTCGTCTCTCTCATCGAGTCCGGGCAAGAAGCGGCTCACCCTGCACTTCATGTTCAGCACGTGCATCCAGGTGCTGACGGTGGTGCGGCAGCAGTTGAAGTATCGTTCCCGGTCCATGGCCCCTACACAAAGGAACATGCCCGTCCGTTTCGGCTCTGGGGCGGTCTCCAGCACGTACATCCGGGCCCAGAAGCACTGGAAACGGTCTATGAAGACTTTGAAGTGCCCGGGCAGGGATGTGAAGTAGACCGGTGAAGCCACGATGACGTGGTCCGCTTCGCAGAAGCGGCTGTAGAGTTCGTCCATGTCGTCGTGCTGGATGCACGCGCCCGTCTCGAAGCAGGCGTTGCAGCTCAGGCAGGGGGAGATGCTCAACTGTTTCGGCACTACCGTCTGGACCTCGGCCCCGCGCTCTTGGAGCACCTCCAGCGCGGCGTCCATTATGGTGTCGCTGTTTCCGCGCCGTCGGGCGCTGGCTTTCACTGCCAGTATGTCCGTCATGTCTTGTGGCTCTCTTCGGTCGGTGTCTGGTATCGGGTGGGGTCGGGTGTTGACGCTTCGCGGAAGCCGCGACGCCGCAGGCGGCAGCTATCGCAGCGGCCGCAGGCGCGCCCTTCGGCGTCCGGGTCATAGCAGCTTAGCGTCAGGGAGTAGTCCACTCCCAGACGGGCGCCGGCGCTGATGATCTCGGCCTTGCTCATCTGCAGCAGGGGCGCCACGATGCGGGGTGGTTTGCCCTCGACCGCCTGTCGCGTGGCCAGCTCCGCCACGCGCTGGAAGGCTCGCACGAACTCGGGGCGGCAGTCCGGGTAGCCGCTGTAGTCCACCGCGTTCACGCCGATGTAGACGGCCCCGGCGCCGAGAACCTCAGCCAGCGCCAGCCCGAACGCGAGGAACACGGTGTTGCGGGCGGGCACGTAGGTGGAAGGAATGCCGCCCGCCACCCCGTCGCGCGGCACCTGGGCCGCCGGGTCCGTCAGCGACGAGCCGCCCAACTGCGCGATGGGCAGGTCGAGCACGCGATGTTCGGCGGCGCCCAGGGAGGCGGCCACGCGGCGGGCGGCCTCAAGCTCGACCGAGTGCCTCTGCCCGTAGCGAAAGCTGAGGGCATGGCAGCGGCAGCCGGCATGCCGGGCCATCGCCAGGGTCGTGGCGGAATCAAGCCCCCCGCTCAGGAGCACCACCGCCCCCGGTTGTCCCGTGTTCTCGCTCACGTCCGCTCCCCCCTTAGTCGCCGGGCACATACGATACCGCCGCGCCCCGGCCGGCGCAACCGCGCGCGGAGGGCCCGCCCGGCTGACAACATTTTCGAGGCGCCTTGCGCGAGGTGCCCCGCGGGCTCATAATAACCATATATTCAGGGTAATGTCCGTCCGACACCGGGCGTGCCCGCATGGGCGAGCGGCGCCGGGTGTCGGCCTGGCAGGCAACCGCCCGAACACTGAGAAGGGGGCAGAAGTGAGCGAACAGAGCGACGAAGCTTGCGAGCTGGCATCTGAGGAATGTGTGCCCTGCCAAGGGGGCGTCCCCCCGCTGCAGGGGCAGCAACTGGAGGAACTGGCCCGGCGGCTGGACGCGGGCTGGGAGGTCGTGGACGAGCACCACCTGGAGAAGTCCTTCGAGTTCGACGACTTCCGGCAGGCGCTCGAGTTCACCAACCACGTCGGCGAACTCGCCGAGCAGGTCGGACACCACCCCGAGATATACCTCACCTGGGGCAAGGCCGGTATCGTCATCTGGACACACGAGGCCGGCGGCCTGACGAAGACGGACTTCGTGTTCGCCGCGCGGGTTGACAAGCTCCCGCGCCCCGGCTGTGAGGATTCCTGAATACCCCGACGGGGAATACGCAAATGCCCGAACTCGACGACCGGACCGCCCTGGTGACCGGGGCCGCAAAGCGCCTGGGGCGCGCCATCGCGGAGGCGCTGGCCTCCGAGGGCGCCGACATCGTCGTGCACTACCGGTCCTCCGGCGAAGAGGCGGAAGCCGCTGCGGAGCGCCTGCGGCAAAAGGGGGTTGCCGCGTGGACGGTGCAGGCCGACCTGGCCGACGCCACCGAGGCCCGGGGGCTGCTCGGCCGCGCGACCGAGCTTGCCGGACGGCCGCTCGACATCCTGGTCAACAGCGCCAGCATCTTCACGCCCAGCCACGTGCTCGGCTTCGACGAGGAAGAACTGCGCCGTCAGTTCGCCGTCAACACCCTCGCTCCCCTCTACCTGTCCAGGGCTTTTGCGGAGGGCGCGCGCCGGGGGCAGATCATCAACATGCTGGACGCGCGCATGCTCGAGTGCGATGATGGGCATGCGGCCTATCACCTGAGCAAGCGCGCGCTGTTCACCCTGACCCGCATGCTGGCGCTGGAGCTGGCCCCTGCAACACGCGTGAACGCCGTCGCCCCCGGCCTCATCCTGCCGCCGCCGGGGCAGGACGAGTCCTACCTGGAAGCGCTGGCGGACACCGTGCCCCTGAAGCGTCACGGCTCAGCGGACGACATCGCCCGGGCGGTCCTGTTCCTTGCTACGAGCGACTTCGTGACCGGCCAGGTCATCTACGTGGACGGCGGACGTCACATGGAAGGGAGGATGTATGGGAGCTGAAACGCTGGACCGCATACACATCGGGGACCTGCTGCTCAGGTGCGTCGTGGGCGTGCGGGATTGGGAGCGCGAAGCCAGGCAGAACGTCCTGCTCAACCTCACGCTCCACGCCGACCTGCAGGCGGCCGCCGCCACGGACGACATCGAGGACACCGTTGACTACGTGACCATCAAGAAGAACGTCATCGAGATGGTCGAGGGCTCGTCGTTCTACCTTGTGGAGGCGCTGGCGCAGGCGGTGGCGGAGGTCTGCCTGGCTGACCCGCTTGTCCGGAGGGTTGACGTGCGGGGTGAGAAACCCGGCGCGCTCCGTTTCGCCCGCACCGTGGCGGTGGAGATGACCAGGGAGCGGGCCTGAGATGGCGGAGCCACGCCCCTTGCGGGCCTTCATCGCCGTCGGCTCCAACATCGAGCCGGAGCAAAACGTGCCCCGCGCGCTGAGGCTCCTGCTGGAGCGGGTGCGGGTGGAGGCCACCTCCACGTTCTACCGCACCCGGCCCCTTCGCCACCCGGAGCATCCGCCCTTCGCCAACGGGGTCTGGCGCGTCCAGACCCGCCTGGAACCGCGCCCGCTGAAATTTGACGTGCTGCGGGAGGTTGAACGGCGCCTCGGCCGCGTCCGCACCGACGACGCCTACGCCCCCCGCACCATCGACCTCGACATTGCCGTGTACGGCGATCGGACCGTCCGTGAGCCGGACCTCCTCATCCCGGACCCGGATGTGCTGGAGCGCCCGTTCCTGGCCGTGCCGCTGCTGGAACTGGAGCCCGACCTGCGGCTGCCGGGCGCCGACGGCCCGCTCAGGGAACACCCTGTCATCCGGCGGGGCGCCGAACTGGAGCCGATGCCCGACCTGACCAAACTACTGAAGGAGATGCTGCACGATGAACGTGGAACGTGTTGCCGAGTTGATAAGGGAACTGCTGGTTGAGATCGGCGAGGACCCGGACCGCGAGGGGCTGCTCAAAACACCCCTCCGCGTGGCCAGAGCCTACGATTACCTGACCAGCGGCTACAAGACCGACCCGCGGGAGGTGATCAACCAGGCGCTGTTCGAGTCTTCGGTCAACAACATGATCATCGCCCGCGACATCGAGGTCTACAGCCTGTGCGAGCATCACATGCTGCCCTTCTACGGGCGGGCGCACATCGGCTACATCGCCCGCGAGAAGGTCCTGGGGGTGAGCAAGCTGGCCCGCCTGGTGGACGTGCACAGCCGCCGCCTCCAGATACAGGAACGCCTGACCGCCGGGATAGCCGAGGAGATAATGGACGCCGCCGGAGCCCGCGGGGTCGGTGTCGTGATGGAGTGTCGCCACATGTGTATGATGATGCGCGGGGTGCAGAAGCAGAACTCCGTCATGCAGACCTCCACCGTGCTGGGCAGCTTCCACGACGACCAGGCCACGCGCGAGGAGTTCCTCAAGATCATTGACCGCCGCGTGGACTGGTGAGCAGGCGGGCGACCGCGAGGCGCCCCCGGCGGATTGCTCAGCCGACCTCACGCATCCAGCCGATGCGGTCCTCATATACGTAGTGGAGCGTGCCCAGAGCGCGGGAGAACACGCTGCATAGATAGAGCAAGACCATGGCCGAAGCGAAGGGGGCCAGGATGTTGTAGGGGCCGGTGCGGGCCAGCAGGCGGCCCACCCCACGGCTGAGGACCGCCAGGGCCAGCGCCAGCACGGCGCAGACGGTGTAGGGCCCGGGGATCCGCGCCACGGCCGTGAGGGTGAACCGGGGGTTGATGGCGAGCGCGTTGTCCGCCATGGCCACGGCCAGCAGGTTGATCGGCACCAGGTAGAGCGAGAGCACCAGCAAGACGTCCAGCAGCGTGGGCCACCAGTGCGGCGCGTTCCAGAACAGTGCAGGCGCCGCCCCGAGCAGCCACGGCGCAAAGGCCCCGAGCATCGCCCCGCCCACCATGCAGAGGGGCCGGATGCCGCTCTCCCACATGTCGTCGAACTGGGGCAGCCTGGGCGGGTTCGGTGCCTCCCAGGCGCTCTGGCGGATTATCTCGAACTGGTAGAGCACGAACATGCCGGCCAGAGCCAGGATGATCAGCAGTCCCGCGATCGCCTGCAACAGGGGTATCAGCAACAGCAGCGTTATCCAGGGGAGCAAGGCCCACGCGGCCGACCAGAGCAGGAACGTCTTCCACGTCTCCCCGCGGAACGGATACGTCCAGGCTTCCAGCAAGTAGTGCCACCAGGAGCGGCCCGCCGCGTGGGCAGCGGGCTCGGCCGGCCCGTGCGGAGGCGCCGGGACGGTCCCCCCTTCGCCTTTCTCCGGCCTCGCCCCCTCCATGCCGCCGCCGGCGGGGCCGGATGAGGCGCTTTCCAGGGGCGAGGCGGGCGCCTCAAGCTCCAGCTCATCGGGCCACTCTTGCTTTGCCGCGGGGCGCGCTCCGCCGGCGGCCTCTGCCGCCAGCGGGCTTGCGCGCCATTGCCCGTCGGAGCCGCGCTGCAGTCGGTAGGCCCGCCCGCAGGACGAACATGTGGCGACGGTCCTTCCTTCGGGTTCGTCCGGTTTGACCAGTTCCCCGCACCGGCACCTGAGCTTCATGGCCCTTCCCCCGTCAGCAGGGGCATTCATGCGGCGGCGCGCGGCCGGCAGCCGTCGCGTGCCGCCAGTGTATTCCGGGCGCCGGAGGGCTCAGTCGGTCAGTCGCTCATTCCATTCGGCAAGCTGCCGCTCCAGTTCCGCCGGCGCCGATGAGCCGTGCGAGCGGTAGTTCTCCACGCAGTTGCGCACCCCCAGCACCCCGTAGACGTCTTTGCCGATGATCTCGCAGAAGGAACGCAACTGCTCGAGGCTCATGTCTTCGAGTTTGGCGCCGTCGGCGGCGGCTGCCTGCACGGCGTGGCCCACCATCTCGTGGGCCTCCCGGAAGGGGATGCCGCGGGCGACCAGGTAGTCCGCCAGGGCCGTGGCGTCCATGTGGCCCTCCTCGCAGGCGAGAGCCATGTTGTCCGTCTTGAACTCGGTTGTGCGCACCAGCCGCGCCGTCAGCTCCAGGGCCATGCCCACCGTGTCCGTGGCGTCGAAGAGCGCCTCCTTGTCCTCCTGCATATCGCGGTTGTAGGCCAGCGGCAGGCCCTTGAACACGGTCAGGACCGTCATCAGGTCGCCATAGAGGCGGCCGCACTTGCCGCGGATGAGTTCGAGCGCGTCGGGGTTCTTCTTCTGTGGCATGATGCTGGAGCCGGTGCAGAAGCTCTCGTCCAGGTCCACAAAGTCCGTCTCCTGCGCCGACCAGATGATCCACGTCTCGGCCAGGCGGGACAGGTGGGTGGCGACCATGCTGAGGGCGAAGACGAACTCGATGAGGAAGTCCCGGTCGCTGACGGCGTCAACGCTGTTGGAGAAG
This sequence comes from Candidatus Brocadiaceae bacterium, assembly GCA_003551305.1. Lineage (GTDB taxonomy): Bacteria > Planctomycetota > Brocadiia > SM23-32 > SM23-32 > B1Sed10-231. The sequence continues at coordinate 14,715 of PUMJ01000185.1, read as the reverse complement.
ACGGCCTCGAAACCGAGGTCAGCGGCGGTGCTCTGCGGGTCCACGGGCAGGCCGGTGCCGGCCAGCGCGCAGGCGCCCAGGGGGCTTACGTTGGTGCGGCGGCGGCACTCGGCCAGGCGCTGCCGGTCCCGCTCCAGCATCTCGGCGAACGCCAGCAGCGCGTGCCCCAGCAGCACAGGCTGGGCGTGCTGCAGGTGGGTGTAGCCGGGCATGACGGCCTCGCGGTACTGCCCCGCTTTGCCGACCAGGGCGCCCTGGCAGTCGCGGATGGCGTCGCGGACTTCGTCTATGGCGTCCCGCACCCAGAGGCGCACGTCGCAGGCGACCTGGTCGTTGCGGCTGCGGGCGGTGTGCAGCTTGCGGCCGGCGTCGCCGATGCGCTGGATGAGCGCCGCCTCGATGTTCATGTGGATGTCTTCAAGCCCCAGGTGGAACTCGAACAGGCCCTTCTCTATCTCCCCCTGGATGTCGCGCAGGGCCTCGCGGATCTCCACAAGCTCGGTCTCGGAGAGCAATTCCTGGCGGGCCAGCATCTCCGCGTGGGCGATGCTGGCGCCGATGTCCTGCTCGTATAGCCGCCGGTCGAAGGAGACCGATTCGGTGAACTGCTCCATCAGCTCGTCGGTGTCCTTCTGGAAGCGGCCGCTCCAGGGCTTTTTCATCCGGGTGCATCCCTTTGAGTTATTGCCGCGAACGCACAATAATCTATGCCATCGGCCGGGCCATTTCAACACGGCGTTGCCTGCGCCGGCCGGAGACGCACCACCCGCCGTCAGGGAACCGAAAGAGGTCACGCCATGAAGCAGAGGCACTTCGCCCCTTCGCAGTATCACCTGAGCCTGATGCAGCGCACCCGCCGCCGCCTCGCCTGGGAGGGGCAGGAGTTCGGCCCCTGGCAGGAGGCGCTCCGCGTAGAGTTGCTTGAGCTGATCGGCGGCTTCCCGGAGGAGCGCCTCCCCCTGGACGTGGAGGAACTGGAGCGGGAAGAGACCGACGACTACGTGCGCATCAAGATCGTCTTCACCGCGGAGGAGTGCGCGGACGCGCCGGCCCACCTGCTGGTGCCGCGCCGCGCGCGAGGGCCGCTGCCGGGCATGGTCTGCCTGCAAGGCCACTCCTCCGGCATGCACATCTCCATAGGGGAGGCCCGCAGCGAGAAGGACAGGGAGTCCATAGCGGGCGACCGCGACTTCGCCGTGCAGGCCGCGCGCAACGGCTTCGTCGCCCTGGCCCTGGAGCAGCGGTGCTTCGGCGAGCGCGAGGAGACCGAGCAGGAGGCCTGCTGGGACAACAGGTGCCTGGACGCGGTCTTCCACTCGCTGATGCTCGGGCGCACCGTCATCGGTGAGCGCGTCTGGGACGTGATGCGGGCGGTGGACCTGCTGCAGGAGCAGCCGGAGGTGGATCCCGAGCGCATCGCCTGCCTGGGCAACAGCGGCGGGGGCACCATCGCCTTCTACGCCGCCTGCCTGGAGCCGCGCATCAAGGTGGCCGTGCCCTCGTGCGTGTTCTGCACCTTCGCTGACTCGCTGATGCGCATCCAGCACTGCGGGGACAACTACATCCCCGGCATCCTGCGCTTGGCGGAGATGGGCGAGCTGGCCGGGCTGATAGCGCCCCGGCGCGTGCTGTTCGTGGCCGGGCGGGAAGACAACATCTTCCCCATTGACGGAGTGCGCCGGGCATTCGCCACGGCGAAGGAGATATTCGAGGCGGCCGGCTGTCCGGACAACGCCCGCCTCATCGTGGGCCCGGAGGGCCACCGCTTCTATGCGGAGCCGGCCTGGCCGGTGATAAACGAGATGATAGCCGAGTGCTGATGGGAAGGAGGGCGCGGATGTCCGACACGGTCAGATTCGGCGTCTCTTTGAGCATGGACCTGCTGGACCGGTTCGACAGGCTGATAAAGGAGCTCGGCTACGAGAACCGCTCCGAGGCCATGCGCGACCTGATACGCCGCAAACTGCTGGAAGAGGAGTGGAAGGCGCCGGAGCAGGAGATCTTCGCCGCCGTCTTCCTGGTCTATGACCACCACACCATGTCGCTGGCCTCCCGGCTGCTGGACCTGCAGCACGGCTCTTACGCGCAGGTGATCGGCTCCTTCCACGTCCATGTGGACCGTCACAACTGCATGGAGGTGGTCGTGCTGAAAGGCCCTGGGGCCGAGGTGCGCGAGCTGGCCGACAGCATGATCAGCCTGAAGGGCGTCAAGTACGGACGCCTTAACATGGGCACCACCACCGAGATGGTGCATTGAGACGGCCGGCCGCAACCACCTGCGCCACAGTGCCCGGCTCATTCGCGCTCCTGCCCTGTCAGCCGCACGAAAAAGGCCCGCACACCGTCTCCAAGACGCCGCCAGCCCTTCCCGTGCCCGAACTGGCCCAGCCAGGCCAGCATCAAGAACACCCCGACGCAGAACTGTACCACGCCGCGCCGCGCCGCCTCCAGCGCCGGGGCCAACGCGTCGCCTCGCTCGGGCGGCGGTTGGGCACGGGCGCGCCTGTTGTTGGCGTGCCGGGTGAACGCATAGCGGATGTGGATGGAGACGGCCAGCAGGATGATCGCGCCCACGAACAGGAACGGGATGAAGGGGCCGATGCGCAGCATGTAATAGTGCAGCCGCCGAAACACCAGGCTCCAGGATAGGATGGCCATGTACGTGCCGAGCAGCACGACCAGGATGGTCAGCCGCGCCGGCAGGCCCACCAGGAAGCCGAGGGCCGAGCCGACCACGGGCCCCGTCATCGCGAAGGGGAACCAGACGAACACTATCAGGCCCGGGATGCCGAACTTGATGATGGTGCGCTGGTGCGCCTCCGCCCCCGCACGGATGCGCGCCATGGTGTCCTCGAGCGGCTTGATGATGATCAGTTTGTGATACGAGAAGACGAACAGGGGATAGAACAGCATGACGAGGATCGTCTCGGTGACCATATTGGCGGCGAGCACGGCCCAGTGCGGCATGCCCGTGGCGTAGCCGGAACTAAGCCCCGCCGCCCGGCCACCCGCCAGGTGCGAAAACACCATCGCCACCAGCCTCCGGCCCACGCGCGGCTCGTGCCAGTGCATCAGGCCGATGAGGACGGCGTAAGCGACCAGCAGCGCAAACCCCGCAACCAGCACGCGGCCCTCCGTGCCGGAGACGACCCGCCGCCACGCACTCTGTTCCTGTTCGGGATCTGGCCGGGTGCTGTGGTCTTCGTCCATGGGGCTCCGTCTCATCAGCGGGCTGCCTGGCCGGTCCGGGTACGGCTCACTTGTCATTATACGCCGCGCGCAAAACGCGGGCCAAGCGCAATAGAGCACACCCGCCCGGCCGGGTCGGGGGCGTCATCCGGTGCCCGGCCGGAAGCCCCTCTCCGCCCCGAAGTTGAGCGCCCCCTCGATGGCGCCCAGGTGGCAGTCGAGAATCTGCTCGTGCGTGTAGGGGTTCTCGCGGAGGCCGTGCGGCCCCTCGAACGTGACCGCCAGCGCGCCGCAGGCCAGGTGCAGGGCCACCACCAGGTTGTAACCGGAAGCCTCGTGGTAGGCCCTGGGCCGCAGGGCGCGGGCCGCCAGGGACTCCTCGACAGAGGAGGAAAGCTCCCGCTGGCGCTGTGCGTAGCCTTCCAGCACAGTTGAGTACCCGATGACGCCGGGGCTGAGTTCGTACGAGTGGGAGTTGAACATGCAGTCGGACGTCTCATCGAGCGCCAGTTCCAGCAGCGCCTGCACCTCGGCCGTCCGGATGTCGCCCGGGGTGCAGTCGTGCATCAGGTTGTAACCGTCGTCGTTGGGATAGCCGCCGGGGAACTCGACCTCATCCAACGGCAGAGGCTGATGGCGCTTGCAGTCGGGGTAGCCGATATCGGCGCCGTCCTTCCAGCGGCCCTGGTTCCAGTAGCGGAGGTCGTCCCCCGTGCCACCCACCAGCGAAACCGGCTCGACGCGCGCCCGGCCGTCCGGGTTCAGCACCGGCACCACCACCAGGCGCATCTCCCCGGCGGCCTTGCGAAGGGCCGGCCACGGCTCGCCGCGCAGGTCGCGGCCGTTCTCGATGACGTGCAGCAGGTTCACGGCCGCCATCGGCCCCTCCATCTCGGCGCCGTGCACGCCGGCCACGTACATGAAGCATTGCTGTTCGACGTGCTCGCCCCAGAAGGCCTCCGGCTGGCCGGAGTGGTAGGCGGAGCTGAAGTTGGCCGTCCGCTCGGACTGCTTTTTCGGTCCCCGCGTGCAGGCGTAGACCGGGCGTCCGCCAGGCGAACGACACAGCTCGACGACGTCCCAGCCCGGCACCGAGTCCAGGTGGCGCTCAATATCCGGCATACTGACGACCCAGAACTCCGGCCCCCGGGTTTCGTCATCTGAAGGGTGGCTCATGTGCCTCCGCCTTTCTGTTGCAGGCGTGTGCGCGAGGGTGACGGGTCTCAGCGCTGCTGGTCCGGGTGGCGCTGGCCGCCGGCGTGCAGCCAGAGGTTCACGCAGGGGTCCTGTTCGTCGGAGATGAGGTGGTGGTCCTCCCCCGGTTCAACGATGCAGACGTCGCCGGTGGTGAGGGGGTGCTTGACGCCGTCCAGCTCCATCTGCGCCTTGCCCTGCAGGATGATGAAGACCTCGGCATCGTCGTGCACGTGGTAGTCGCGCCCGCCGGGGCCGTCGGCTGTATGCGTGCGCGCGCCCGGCGCCTGGAAGGAGAGGCCCCCCATCGCCAGATAGCGTCCCGGCACGACGTCCCTCAGGAAATGGTCGGTCTCGTTGTCCGGCAGTTCCGCCAGTCGCAGCAGTTTCATCTCAACTCCTGTTCGTAGAAAACTGTCCCGGCCGGGGGCAAAGCGCCCGGCCGGGCGCCGCCCTGAACGTCGCCGCTCCAGGAGAGCGCCGGCCCGGCGGCGCTTCACTTCAGCTCGACGTGGACCGTGTGGCACCCGAGCCCTTGCAGGGGCAGCTTCACGTAACGGGAGCCCTCGACCTCCAGCGTTTCGAAGCGCGTGTCGTCTCCGTTCACGCTCACGGCGGCGACCTCGGCGGCCTCCGGCACCAGCCAGCGGAACTCGGTCTCCCGGGCGCTGGTGGCCACGCGAACGGTGGCGTCGCCCTCGCCGACGGCGTAGTCGTAGCTCACGTAGCCGTCCGAGGCGGGATAGCGCACCGTGACGCGGGCGTCCTCCACCCCGGCGGCGGTCCAGCGGGGGGCCACCGCCGCCCTGTCGAAGGCGACGCCGGCGTCCGTCACGCCGGCCAGCCCTTCCACCAGGGCGTAGAGCACGGCGGCGGCGCCCCAGTTGTCCGGTATGCCGAATGAGACATCCCCCTCATCGAACCACACCGGGGCATCGCACAGGGTCAGGCCCAGCACCGGCCAGAAGGCGCCCGTCTTGGACGCGCAGAGCACGAGGCGCTCTATCTCCTTGTCAGGCTCCGGGTTATCCCAACCGTAGACGTAGCATCCGACGTTGGGGAAGACGTCGTTCGGCCCCCACCAGGCCACCTCGCACCGCTTCTTGCCGTGGCGGCCGGCCCGGGGGGCATCGGGCAGCCACCAGCCGTTGAGCTGGCGCCCCTTCATGATGTACTCGCTGCGCGAGGTGCCGTCCGCGTAGTGCACCTCCCAGCGGCCGATGGGGTTGCTGCCGCCGGCCGTGTGGAGAAAGTAGATGGCGGCGGCCTTCGCGCCGACCGGCACGGTGCATTCTGTGTGGTAGCCCTCGCGCTCCATCATGCCCACCACGGCGCGTCGGCCGTTTGCGGCCGGGTCTATGACGTCGAAGGGAATGCCCTCGAACGTCTGCCGGCCCGTGGGCATGCGGGCCATGTCGTTGCCGCCCTCCTCGCTCCAGCCGGGCACGCCTTCGGCTCCCGGGCCGGCCAGGTCCACGTTGGCCTGCTCGCGCAGGTCCAGGGTGGTGAAGCTCCGTTCGGGCGGCTCGGGCAGGGCGCCCTTCAGGCAGCAGGGCAGGTAGTCGCGATGCGCTTTGCCCCAGCCCAGCACGCGCCGGAGGATGTCCACGCCGTAGTGCTCGAAGCCGTGCTCGAAGGCGCCGTGGGCCAGCTCGCCGGCCACGATGGTCGTCACCCCGCCGTTCATGTACTCCCACTTTGAGCCATGCCCGCCGAAGCCCTTCTCGAAGGGCGGGAAGATCTGGTAGAACTCGCCCGGGGAGGTCTCCGGCATCTGCCGGCGGATCCTCTGGTAGGTGCGGATGATGCGGACGCACTGTTCGTGGTCTATACCCCGGTTGAGGGCGTAGGCGTTCGAGAGGCTGACCTGCTCGGACTCGTCCACGCCGAGCTCGCGCTCCACGTCGGGCTCTTCCGGCACATGGTGGATGTAGAAATCGCCGTTCCAGGAGGCCCTGTCGAGCCGTTGCTTCAGCTTATCGGCCAGGTGGCGGTATTTCTCCGCCTCCTCGTCGCGTCCGACGCAGGCAAGCATCTCGGCCAGGTAGCGGCAGCCGGCGATCATGCCCGTGTTGTCGCCGTGCATGATGCCGAACCGGCTCTTCTGCGGGTCCACGACCATCGGGTGTCCCGTGCGGGCGGCGTCCTCTTCGGACTGGAAGTCCCAGGTGTCTATGGTGTAACCGCGCTTGAGCAGGCCGAACTTCTCGCTCCAGCGGTACTCGTCGCTGGTCGAGTACTCGACGGCCTTGATGGCGCTGTCGAGCAGGCCGGCCATCCAGTCGTCATCGCCGGTCGCTTTCCACGTGTAGTAGATGCCTTCCAGGTAGAGATACTCGACGTCGTTCTCGACCGGAATGCGCTCCATGCGCTCGCCGCCGTCGCCGACTCCGGTGATGAAACCGCCGGGCCCGAAACAGTGGTCCCGGTAGGTGGGGCGCGGGTAGTTGCGTTCGTTGCTGATCTTGTCGAACACCATGCCGTCCTCGCGCTGGGTGTCGGCGTAGAGTTCGATGCCCGTCTCCAGGTCGGGATAGTAGTACTTCATCCCCTTGAGGGTGTGGACGTGGTCGCGCAGCCAGCGGACGAAGAACTTGTAGACCTTCTCGCCGATGCGAAAGGAGCTCGTCTCGCCGCTCCAGCCCACCATCGTCCAATGGCAGATGTTGAGCAACTCGCCGAACCGCCCCGTGTCCTCACGGATGGCGGTCTCGCAGTCGAGCAGGAAGTCGGCCGTCTCCAGCACGCGGCCGTCTTCGCTCAGCAGAGCCACCGTCTGGTTGCCGAGCGCTCCGGCGGCGGTGAAGGTGAAGGGGTCCGCGGCAGGGATCTGGACGTACGGCCGTCCGCGGCCGTCACGCACGACAACGACGCCGTCGGAGGCGCCGGCCACGGTAACCTCCTCCAGCGGACGGAAGACGGGCTTTCTGCCCTCATGTTGCACGGTAAGCATGGTCAACAAGCCTCAATGGCCAGAGTATCGGTACGCGCGGGATTCCCACCGGCGACCGCGCGAGCGCCACGCAGGCGTGCAGAATAGTCCAGCCCGGCGCCCGGCGCAAGCGAGGGCCGGCTACGCCTGCTTGCCCCCGCGCTTGACGCCGCCCGGCAGGACATTATGCTACGGGGTGGCGTTCGATGAAAAGGCGCAGTTTACCGGAATGAGGAAGGGATGGTCATGGTACGGTTGAGGCAGGCGTTCACGTTTCTGGTAATCGGGCTGTCCGCGGCCATGCTGGCCTTGCCCGATTGTGCGCGGACGGAAGCCGCCCCGCGCAACGCGCGCAGCCGGGTCGGCTTCTGCGCAGACAGCACGGGCTACGGCAACACGAATAACCGTTTCGTCAACCTGATGTACACCCGCCAGACGGGCGGCATCGCGGGGCCGGAGGGGCAGTGCCCGGACGGCTGGCCCCTGGGCGAGATACCCGAGGGCAGCGAGGACCACCGCCGTTCCTTCATGTTCCATGCCGAAGAGAGCGTGCTCGTGCCCAGCGAGTATCACGAGGCCGACCGGCAGCGGCGCCAGTTCATGTGGCGCTCACTGCTGCAGGAGGACGTGCCGCTGGACGCCACCGGCGAGCAGGACTTCACCTTCCACATCTACTGGGAAGGCGAGGGGGAGGTCCGAATCCATGACCAGGAGGGGCCTTACGAGCACGGCGCGGTCCGGACCGTCCGGTTCGGCGGTCCCGACGGGGATGGGCCTTTCGGCGACGGGCCGCGCACGATGAGCACGCGCACCTGGTCGGTGACACGCTGCGTCAACGACACCGCCTGGCTGCACGTGCTCGTCAGCCGCAGCAGCGCCGCCGAGCCCGTCCGCAACATCATGGTGCTGATGCCGGGCTTCGACGAGACCAATTACGAGCCGATGATGGTGAACCCGAAGTGGATCGAAAAGAGCGCCATCTACCGGGTGCAGCGGTTCTTCGGCCACTCCTTCGGCCGCACGGCGCGCGAGCGGGCCTACGACACCGGCCGCCCCTTCGAGCAGCGCTTCTCCGGCGGCTGGGTGCAGGAGGCGCACGAGACCATCCGCGAGCCACGCTGGGAGCAGCCGGTGGTGGAGGGGCAGATGCAGGGAGGCTACGGCGCGTGGTCACGCCCCACGCACGCCGCCTTCGGCAATTCGCCGCGCGCCGCCATCGAACTGTGCAACGCCATCAGCGCCGACCTGTGGTGGTCCCACCCCTACCAGGCCGTCCGGGACGACGAGTCGCAGCCGGAGTTCGACGACGACGGCAACCGGGTGCGCGGCCTCTGGTATGACCGGGAGTACGTGGACGGCTACGCGGCGCTGATCAACGAACACCTCGAGCCCGGGCTGAAGGTCTACAGCGAGTGGACGAACGAGTCCTGGGGCGGCTGGAACATCAACAGTTACGGCGCCGGCAGGATATGGGGCGGCCAGTGCTTCTTCCGCACGAAGTACAACCCGCCCGGTTACGGGGACGGCCCCGGCGACGGCCGCGTCTCCTCGGTCTTCGACGTGCTGGCCTCGGCCAAGCTGGCGCGCGCCATCCGCGCCCGGCTGGAAGATGGGCGCCAGCTGAGGGCGACCTGCAACTTCCAGGACGCCAACGCCCGCCCCGGCAACGAGGCGCTGGCTGTCGTGTATGCCACCGAGCCCGGCCGGGAGCTGCTCCAGGAACTGGACGCCATCGGCACGGCCCCCTACCGGAGCTGGCCCGGCAGCTGGCCGGAGATAACCGGCCTGACCCGCGAGGAGATGGAGGAGGGGCCGCGCGCCCGCTCCGCCCAGTGGCCCGACGACGAAGACCGCTGGGCCCGCATCCTGCCCTGGCCGCTGGAGGACTTCCCCCGCTGGCAGCCCGGCACAGAGCCCGGCCCCGGACAGGGATACATGACCACGCAGGACATGGCCGACTACTGGAACTCCCTGGGCGCCGACCTGCACTGGAACCACACCGAATCCTGGTGGAACGACCAGGAGCAGGAGCCGCCCGAGGGCGTAAGCCGCACCCAGAACACCACGCGCTGGCGCGCCACGCAGTGGAAGCTGCTCGCCATAGACGCCCTGCCCGCGCGCCACGAGCGCGACGACTGGTCCTTCAGCCGCCGGGGCTTCGTGGACGGAGAATGGACCCGCCTGGACGAGGACCACCCGCCGCGCTGGAACCTGCGGCTCGTCACCTACGAAAGCGGCCAGCACAACACGCTGACCGGCGACGCGGCCCTCTACCAGTACCCGCTGCGGCGCTTCCGCGACCTGCAGTACCACCCGGACTACAAGACCTGGCACCTGGGCTACTACGAGGCGCTTTTCAGCCCCGGCCCGCGGCGCAACGAGGACGGCACCATATCTGAGGACGCCGAGCCGCTCTACGACCTGGTGGTCAACCTGTCCAACGTCCGTCGCCACACCGCCGGCATGTGGTGGGGCCCCGGCATGTGGTGGGGCGTGCTGGAATACGTCACCCAGCCTGCCGAGGAAAAGCCCCGATACCAGGCCTTGGTTGACCTGGCCGAACGGGGTGTCGGCGAGCCCGACTGGTGGCTGGAGGACGAGGAATGATCCTCGCACCGGGCAAAGGGGTGCGTGTCCGCTGAGCAAGCCGGCCATCCGCCCTGTGGCGAACGGGCAAGGCGCCTCGGACGCAGCCCCGCCGAGGGGGGCCTGCCCCGGCCCCGGAACGGGGTTCAGGCGCGAACCCTCGGCACGGCCGGAGAGATAGACCGTCAGCACAAGGCTCCCGCAGTTGCCTTCCGCCTCCGGATGTGGTTTGCTTGGGGCATGAGTCCTGCCGAGACAGACGAACTGAAGCGCGATGCGATGTCGGTGCCCGCCGCCGAGCTGGCGCGGGCGCTGCAGGAGCGCATCGAGCGGAAACGGGAAGTGCTCGCCGAACGGGACGAGCTCTACGGCGCCGACCGCGTCCGCATCGGCAGCTACATGGAGAACATCGGCTGGCCGGAGCTGTTCGGCTACGACATGAACCGGTTCTTCAGCGACCCCGCATTCGCCCTCGAACAGGCCCTGCGGCAGCGCATCTTCTGGCTGGACAACTCGCTGGACGACGACCTGCCCACGCTGTGCATACCCTGCGAGGCGGGTCATTACTACGACATGACGCTGTTCGGCCTGGCGGTCACCCACGACGCCGACGGCGTGCCGCAGTTCGGCCGTCACCCCCTGGCCGAGGAGCCCGACCTCTCGCTCATCCGACCGTTCGACTTCCACCGCACCGGCGCCATGCCCGGCCTGCTGCGCCAGTACGAGGGCATGCGGGAGCACGCCGCCCGGCGCTACGGCGGACTCATCACCGTGAGCTTTCCCAACTTCAACCGGGGACCGCTGGACGTCTGCATGCAGGTGCGGGGATACGAGCGATTCGTGTTGGATATGCACGAACGACCGGCCTTCGCACGCGGGTTCATGGAACTCGTGGCCGACGAACGTGCCCGCTGGCGGGCCGAGCGACAGCGCTACCTGGGTCTGGAGGGGCCCGACGGGCCGCGCCGCGTGGACGATGACTGGGTCAACATCCCTTTCATCACCCCGGGCATCTTCCGGGAGTTCGTCGCCCCCATCTACGCGCGCATCCAGCGCAACGAGGGGCCGGTCCGGACGTGGCACAGTTGCGGGGACTTCACGGCCGTCGCCGAGGAACTGCTGGAGGCACTGCCCCACCTGGAGACACTCGAGGTGAGCGGGTGGACGGACCTCGACCACCTGGACCGCACAGCGCCGCCCGAGATGCCCTTCTTCGTCTCGTTCAAGAACGCCTTCGTGCTGAGCGGCTCCCGGAAGAGCCACCTGGAGGCGTTGAGGCGGCTGGCCCGGCTGGCCGAACGTCGGCCCCTCTCGGTCTGCGCCCAGGCCATCGTGCGCCTGCACGGCAGTTACGCGGAGGACATAGGGCGGATGAACCGCTTTATCGCCCTCGCGCGCCGCACCTTTGCCGAACGCTGATGGCGGTATCCGAAATCGCCCCTTGCAGGGGCTCCGGGCGAGGGACGGAACCTCCCCTGCCGGGCGTCCTCGGGAGTACCGAGCCCTTCCAACCCCCTCTCTCCGCCCTCCTTTGCGTTCTGTCCGGTCGTCGTCTTTGCCGGAGAAGAACCTCAGCCGAGCCGGCGGGAGACCAGCGCCGCCAGCGCGTAGAGCGCCGCCGAGAGCAGCAGCACCGCCGTGTAGCCGGTCTCGACCGCCAGCAGCACCGTCAGCGGCGCGGCGGCGACGGACGCGAAACCGTTGGCCCCCCACGCCCAGGGCACCAGCCGGTGGTCGCGCTCCTCGGCCAGGGCCAGGCCGTTGGGCATGGGCCAGCCCATCAGGAAGGCCGCCGGCGCCGCCACGGCTATCGCCACCGCGAAACGCGCCGGCAGCGGCCAGCCCATCAGCGCCCCGAACAGGGGGTCGAGCCCGACCGAGTACAGCACGGCCAGCCCCGCCACGCCGAGCGCGGCCAGCGGTATCGCCCGCCGCGGCGAGGGGGAGAGCCGCCGGCTCAGCGCGCTGCCGAGACCGCTGAAGATCAGAAACGCCGCCAGCACACCGGCCGCCGAGTAGATCGGGTCCCCCAGGAAGTGCGTGAACTTCAGCAGGCACACCATCTCCAGCATCAGGAACCCGAGCCCGAGCAGGGAGAAGTAGACATACGTGGGCAGGCGGCCGCCCGCCGCCCGCCTCAGCCGCACCAGCGGCAGCAGGATGAGCACCCCGCCCACCACGATGACCTGCAGGAGCGAGAAGACCAGCACCACGTAGCCCAGCTCCATGTGGGTGAGCCACTGCCGGCCGTAGGCACGCCAGAACTGGGGCAAAGACCGCCAGCGGAAGAAGTTGTAGAAATACGGACTGTCGTCGGTCGCCGGCCGCACGTTGAAGGCCCAGTCGCGGAAGAACGCCTCCCGCTCGTCCGAGAGCACCCACCGGGCCGCATGGTGGAACCATGAGTGATCCTGCCCCTCCGGGCCGCCGATGTGGTGGATGGGGCTCTCGTAGTCGACCCCCGGGCAGGGCGCCCACTCGAAGTCCAGCCGCATTCGCCCGGCGGCCTCAACCAGCCTCTCGCAGTCCGCTTCGCTCATCGGCCGCGAGAAGGCCAGCGTGGTCGCCGCCAGCAGGTTGCGCACCTGCACGAGGTGCTGGGCGGGCTCGGCCCGGCCCGTGCGCTCCAGGGCCTCGCGCAGCGTGGCCAGCAGCTTGACGTTGTCCCGGGGCGGTTCCTGCAGCCCGCGCGTCACGGACACGACGCCCCGCCCGGTGAGGCGTTCGACGCAGCGGCCCATGCCCTCCACGGTGAGCAGGAAGTCCTCGTGCAGGGAGCGCAGGCCGCTGGCGCCTGCCGCCGGCCCCTCGGCCACGACGACCTGGATGATGTCGAAGCGCCGGTCGGTGCGTTCCAGGAATTCCCGCGGCCCCGCGGTTACGACCGTCACGTCATCACCGGCCAGCACGCCCCCGGAGCGCTCGGCCAGGGGGCCCTTCAACAGCCTGACGACCTGCGGGTTGGGCTGAACGACCGTGACGTGTTCGGCGCCCATGCGCCGGGCCAGCCAGACGTTGGCGCCGCCCGCCTCCCCCAGCAGCAGAACGCGTGGCCGCTCTATGAGCCGGTACGGCAGGGACATGGGGGTGTGGTCGAGGATCTCGGCTTCTTCGGCGGACTCAATCTCCAGCACCGGCGCCGCCAGGTGGCCGTCCAGCAGGAGCGCCAGCTGCGGCGGCGGGGGCTGCCGGGCGGTCAGCCCGGCGAACATCGTCAGGTGCAGGCGTTCGGACTCGTAGACGTCAACCCGCGCGCGCGGGCCGTAGCCGGTCAACAGCCGGCGGGCGCCGCTCTCGGCCTCCCAGCGTTCCAGCGTGGCGGCGTCTTTGTACTGGTCCATGCGCAGGGCGGCGGGGGCCAGCAGCCCCTCGGCTGCCAGTGCCGCGCCCAGCGCGAGGCAGATCAGTGCGCCGGCCGTTCGGCGCCGGTCCCAGGCCAGCGCCCAGCAGAGCGCCGCCGCAAGCCCCAGGCCGGCCACGGGGTAGATGAGCCGCTCGGGCGCCATCAGGAACATGGCGGCCGCGGCGGCGCCCGCCCCCAGCCCGCTGCCCACCAGGTTCGCCCCGTAGATGAAGTGAACGCGCCTTTTGAAATGCATCAGCGAGAGGCCCAGCACGCAGGCCCCAAGGAAGAACGGCACGAAGATGAGCAGGTCGTGCGCGAACAGCAGCCCGCCCTGTCGGGCGCTGTAAAGGACGTAGCGCACGTCCAGAGGCAGCCACTCGCCCATGCGGAACGTGAGCGGCACCGACAGGGCGAACGCGAGGGTGAGCAGGAATGCCCAGAGCCCGAACCGCCGCTCCAGCCGCTCGCCCACGAAGGTCAGGAACGTGCCGCTGGCGCCGAAGCCCAGCAGCGCCGCGCCGATGACCAGGTAGGAGAAGTGGTGCCAGCGCGCCACACTGAAGCAGCGCATCAGGACGAGTTCAAGCGAGAGGATGCCGGCCGCTTGCAGAAAGACCGCCGCCGCGCTGAAGGGAAGCGACGGCCCCCGCTCGCCCGTCGGCTGGTCCATGCCCGGTTACTCCCCTTCCAGGGCCCGCCCCGTCATCGGCACGAACCGCACGGGCTCCAGCGAGCGGGTGGAGACCTCTCCGTCCTCGTCCTTGCGCACCAGCACCAGGCGCTGCACCTCGAACACGCCCCCGACGGGGAGGACCATTCGACCCCCGGGTTTGAGCTGTTCGACGAGCGGAGGCGGCACGTGCCCGGCGGCGGCCGTCACGATGATGGCGTCGAAGGGCGCATGCTCCGGCCAGCCGTAGTAGCCGTCGGCGTGCTTGACGTGGATTGTCTCGTAGCCCAGCTCCTCGAGGCGCTCGGCGGCCCCTTCGGCCAGCGCCTCGACGATCTCGATGGTGAACACGTAGGGCGTCAGCTCCGAGATTACGGCGGCGTGATAGCCGCTGCCGGCGCCGATCTCGAGCACGCGGTCGCCGGGCTCCAGCTCCAGAAGCTCCGTCATGTAGGCCACGATGTAGGGCTGGCTGATGGTCTGGCCGTCGCCGATGGGCAGGGGCCGGTCGGCGTGGGCCTGGCGGCGCTGCCCCTCGGGCACGAACAGGTGGCGCGGCACGTGCCGCATGGCCTCCACGAGGGCTTCGTCGGTGACGTCACGCTCGACGATTTGCTGACGCACCATCTCCCGTCGCTCGGCGGCTCGCTCCTCGAAGCGGGGTCTGTCCCACTCGAGCGGTTCCTCTTCCTCGGCCTCCTCGCCGGGGGCGGACTCAGGGTTGGAATTCTCGACAGGGGGCGGCGGCTCTACGAACTCGGGGGGCGGCACGGCCGGCGGGGGCGGTTCCTCCAGCAG
>PUMJ01000148.1 GCA_003551305.1 Candidatus Brocadiaceae bacterium | reverse complement strand
CAGCATGACCAGCACTCACACGGGCAACCCGGTCTGCGCCGAGGCGGCGCTGGCCAGCATCGAGGCCATTCGGGAGGAAGGTATGGTCGAGAACGCGCGCCGCGTGGGCGAGGTCCTCCACGCCGAACTGGCCTACCTTCCCGAGCGGTTCCCCGATGTCATCGGCGCCGTGCACGGGCGCGGCATGGTGGCCGGCGTCCATATCGTCCGGCCGGGCAGCAAGGAACCGGACGGCGAGTTGGCCGGCCGCATCAACACCGCCTGCTACGAGCGCGGGCTGCTCATGTTCGCTCCGGTCGGCCCGGGAGGGGCCACCATCAAGGTCAGCCCGCCCTTGATGACCCCGGAGGACGCCGTGCGCGAGGGCGCCGCCGTCCTGGAAGAGGCGATCTCCGCTATGGTGAACTGAAGCTCACAGCCGCCAGAGGGCTTGCTCGACGCTGTCGGCGGTGACTTCGTAGGTGCGGCCGTCAATGACCTTGACATAGGGTTTCTCGCCGTGCGAGGGCACGTCCCCGCGCGATACCTTCTCCAGCCGGGCCGTCACGGGGGGCTCGACGACGTAGGGCTCGATCTCGGCCGCCTTCTGCACGGCCCGTGTGGCCGTCTCTCGGATGAGCCTGTGGGCTTTCTCGGCCGGGAGCAGGCGGCCGCCCTCGACCGCGTGCCCGTATTTGACGCAGGCGGTCAGCACGCCGGGCAGGAACCGCTCGGCCTCCGCGCAGGCCTTGTCGTCCCCGCTGACCATGATGGTCGGAACGCCGTTTTCTCCGCCGATGGCGGCGTCAATGCCTATCTCCCCGGTGAGGGTGCCGTTGAGCCAGAAGTTCTGCCATGAGGCCGAACTCATCGTGTGCTCCAGGATGGCCTCCGGTGTGCCGGCCATGGCATGGAACCCCAGCAGGATGAGGCCGTCGGAGCCTTCGAGTTCGGCCAGCCGCCGGGCGCTGCCCCCGCCCATCACGTACTCGGCGCGGCTGTCCAGCTCCTCCCAGATGAGGTTGTCGCCGCGCCCGGCATGGCCGTCCTTGACGACGACCTCGTCTGCGCCGCCGGCAAAGCACCCCTCGACGCAGGCGTTGACGTCCCACGTCAGGTATCGGCGGCCGGCCTGGTAGAGTTCGTCGCCCTTCATCACGTGGCCGCGGCGGCAGATGCCGCTGATGCCTTCCATGTCCGTCATAACGTATACTTTCACGGCTCCCCTCCTGGTCCCGGGTGGCATGGGAAAAACGGGCTTTCGGCGCCCAACGATAGAAGAGGGCCGGCATGCTGTCAACTGCGGTTCGTTCCCTTCCTGCGGTGCGCTGGAAAAGCCCCGCCCATCCGCTACACTGAAACGCGAGCACCAATACTCGTCGGGGATTCTCGCCATGCTGCAGGACAGAGTTTTCGGCTGCCTCGCCGCCAGCCAGGTCGGCTCGGCCATGGGCGCGCCCGTGGAGGGCTGGGACTGGCGCCGCACGCGGGAGGAATTCGGCGTCCTTGATCACTTCCTGCCTTACGAGCACTACGGTAACGGTTGGCAGCGGGAGCCGGGCACCACGGAGGACGGTATTGAGCGGCAGCGCGTCTTTTTGCGCGCCATCCGTCGCGCGGGCGGGCGCATCCGCCCCGAGGACGTCGCCGACGTCTGGCGCGAGGAGGTGGACCCGGAGCACGCGCGGTGGTGCATGGAGCCCTTTGACCGCCGCCTCATCGCCCTGGCACGCGCCGGCGTGCCGGCAACGCGACTCGGCACGTTCAGCCCTTACACCAACCTGGTCTCGCTGGCGCGCTCCTGCCATCCTATCGGCCTCATCAACGCCCTCGACCCCGAGCAGGCGTGGAAGGACGTCCACCACGTGGGGCTGGCGCTGCAGGCGCCGGCCGGCATCGGCCTGGAGTGGGCCGGGCTGGTGGCCGCGATCATCGCTGAAGCGTGCCGCCCGGAGGCCACCTTCGAGGAGTCCCTGGACACGGGCCTCTCCTTCGCGTCGGGGAGTGTGCGCCGGGAGGTGGAACGCGCCCTCGAGGTCGCTGCTCGCGCCTCCGAGCCGCTGGCCATGCGGGAGGAGTTCGAGCGGCACTACGGGGGCCACGGGATCCGTTACGCCGCCAGCCACGCCAATGAGGTCGTCGCCAAGGCCGTCGCCGTCGTCAGTGCCACAGGGGGCAGGCCCCGCGAGGCGGTCATCACGGGGGTCAACTTCGGGCGCGACACCGACTGCCTGGCCGCCGTGGCAGGGGGCATTGCCGGCGCACTGAGCGGACGGGCCGACTTGCCCGCGCGATGGCTGGAGCAGCTCGACCGCGCAACCCGGGCCAACCCCCACACCTGCCTGAAGCTGACCCTTCAGGAGATGACGGACATTGTGACGAGAGCGCTCCGCTCAGAAGCCCGGAAGGCGAGGCGGCGGGCCGAATCTCTGGCTGAAACTCTGGATTGACATCAGGCGCAGGAGGAGCAGGTCGTGAACATCATTGACGGGATGGGCATCGAGGAAATCGTCTGTGTGTACATGGAATACGGCGATGACTTCCACGAGTGCATTGAGCAGGCCGCCCGGGAGAAGGGCATCCACTCGGGCGTGATCCTGAGCGGCATAGGAACCTTCGACAGGGCACGCATCCATCACATCACGCACGCCGCTTTCCCGGCCGAGGACGAGTTCGTCACACTGGAGGGCCCGGTCGAGCTGTGCTCAGTGGACGGTATCATCGCCGACTACCAGCCCCACATGCACACGACCATGGCGGTTCGCGGCACGGAGCTGTTCTCGGGCCACCTGGAGCCGGGCTGCCGGGTTCTCTACCTGGCCGAGGTGGTCATCGCGAAGCTGGCCGGCCGCCGGCTGGAGCGGGAGGAGCATCCGGAGCACGGCACTCCCCGCCTGAGGGCAGATAACCCGTAGTCCGAGCCGGGACGAGCCGTCATGCCACTGCGTTTGCTGAGGCACCTTGTGCCCTATCGGGCCGTGCCGGAGAGGTACCGTCGCCGGGGTTACCGGCACACGGCCAGCTGGGTCTTTTTCGGCATCTTCTTCGGCACCGCCGTCACACACGGTCCGTTCGTCATCCGCCAGCTCGGCGGCAGCGCGCTGCACAGCCTTCTGCTGAACGTCGGCCAGGGGCTGCCGCTGGTGCCGGCCCTGTTCTGGGTGCCGCTGGTCGAGCGAAGGAACCCCGTGCGGCTGACCGGGCTGCTGCTGGTGCTGGGCGGGCTGGCCATGACGCTCAGCGCGTTCACCACCGGCACGCTCGGGGTCTCGCTGGTGCTGATGGGCGCCATGGTGCTCACCACGCTCTACCGGCCCACTTACGGCGCCAGTATGCAGCAGATATACCCTCGCCAGTGGCGCGGGCATCTGATGAGTCTGCCCGCCACCGTGGAGATGCTGGCGCTGGTGATATGGCTGGGCGTGGCCGGCCTGCTGCTGCGCGTCAACCTGGATGCGTACCGCTACCTTTTCCCCATTGCCGGTGTCTGCATGGTGGTGGGCGGGCTGCTGTTCCGGGGCATCGGCGGCAGCCGCGGCATCAAGGATCGCAATGCACTCAGCGAAGCGCCCTCCGTGGTCTCGTACGCCGTCTCCGTGCTGCGGTGGGTGTGGGGGCGCAAGCCGCTGCTGGTCTTCCTGCTCGGCTACTGGCTGGTGGCAGCGGGGGGGACGCTCTATGCCAACGCGCTGCCGCTTTTCGCCAGCGACGAACTGGCCATAGCGCCCGACCTGTGGGGCTACGCCAACGGCGCCTACCACCTGGCCATCCTGCTGAGTTTCTGGTTCTGGGGCTTGTTTATGGACCGGTTCGGGGCACCGGTCACCGTGCTGGTCGCGTGGGCGGTCATGGCCCTGCTGATGGGCGCGATGTTCCTGGTGCACAGCTGGGGCGCCTTCCTGGCGCTCGTCGTCCTGCGGGGTGTCTTCCATTCCGGGAATGCGCTCGCCTTCTTCCCTATCGTCATGCACTTCACCGAGCCCTCGGAGGTGCATCGGGGCATGAGCCTGCACTTCACCCTGTGGGGGACACGCTGGATAGCCATGCCGCTGCTGGTGGTGCTGGTGGTGGACGGTGCCCTGTTCCCCCAGCGCTACCTGTTCCTGGTGACGCTGGTGATGGTGACGGCGGGAGTGGCGGTGATGGGCAGGGTGTGGTGGACCGAGCGTGCCGGCATTGGCGACGGCCCCCGAGGGGCGTGAGTGCGCTCCCGCCACACAGCTGAGGCTTCGGCCGTGAGCGGTTCGGCCGAACTCACCGTCGAAGCCTCAGGCGAACCGGGCGGCTGTGCCACACAAGAACCGCACTGTTCGCTGACCGGTGGGGCGCGGACTATTCCCCGCCGGGGACTCTCGAAACTCAGCAAGCAACCGCCGTCCGCCGCCGTCAGTAGCTTATCAGGTAATAGGGAGTCTGGTCGCGGGCGCCATCTATGGTGAATCGCCCGTTTTCAACCTCCAGGGTTTCGCCGGTCTTGCGGCCGTTATGGTCCAGCACGTGCACGGTCGGAGTGCCGGGCCGGTCGAGCGCTATCTCGGCCTTGACGGGCTCCATCACGATGGGCGCATCGCCGTAGTTGAGTATGCGGACGTCGTCAACGATCTGCGCGTCGCTGTTGCGAGCCCGGGCCATGGCCACCAGCACCAGGTTCTCGCCGGTGGCGATGTCTTCGTCACGGTCCCTGGCGGTCACGTAGATGGCGCTGAAGCGGCTCTGCGGCGTGATGGTGACCTCACCCAGTTCTTCCGTTCGGTCCTGCGCAAAACCGACCACGGCCCTGGTGGCGGGGGTGTTGATGGTGAAGTGCCCGTCGTGGCGCTCCTGCCCCTCGCGCCAGCGCAACTGGCCGGTGGAGGAGACGTAGACGTCGCCTTCGATGTAGGGGGCCAGGTCGAACCGGGGGGTGTCCCGGAACTCGTCGGTGAACTCTACGTCGCAGCGGGCGACGGCCAGTGCCCGGGCGGGCACCTTGTCGCTGTCGAAGGTGCGCACGTCGTACTCTACCACGCCCCTCTGGTCATCGAAGCCGAGGTCGGCGCCCTCGAACACGGACGGCATGTGCACGTAGCGCGTGGCGCGCGTTTCGGACTCAACCACGTCGCCGCGCAGCACCTGGCGGGCCACGGCGGGAAAGAGGCCCAGGATCTGAGGGGCCGTCACGTCCCAGCGCGAACCCCCGAGCTGAAGCCGATTGCTGAAGCGGCCGTCATCGCTGTTCTGGAACAGGTAACTCACGTCCCAGCCTTGCAGGCCTAAACCGTAGGCCCCGATGATGGCGACGCCTTCGGCGCCCCACTCGTTGGGCAGCACGTGAATCCACTCCGAGAGCATGAATGGTCGGTCGGCCACCTGCTCCATGCCGGTGCTGAGCGAACCGGAACCCGGCACGCGGCTCATCGACCGGTTATTGATGCTGGTGCTATCGCCGCCGCCGAAGTAGTTGTGGCGGTCTATCAGGCCCACCAGGTAGTCGCTGTGCAGGTTGGCATAGTGGCTGTGCATGCGGCCCGCGTGCCAGTTGGAGCCCATTATCTCGCCGTCGTAGCCGGTCTCGCGGATGCCTTCCACGATGCGCTCGTAGGCCTCCACCTGGAGCATGTAGAGGAACTCGAGCGTGTCCAGGAGACGCTCCCGCCGGAAGGCCTGCGAGCCGGCCAGCCGGTCGGGGTCCCAGAACCAGGGGTTGCCCAGGGGCAGGATGTTGCGGCGGTCCAGGTGCTCGGGCTCACCGTCTGGAGTCGGGATATCCTCAACGGGCTCCTCGAGGGCGCGCTGGCCCCAGGCTTCCACGAGGCCGTCATGGTCGCCGTATCGCTCTTCCAGCCACTCGCTGAAGCGCTCGGCGGTCCTGCGCCTCAGGGTGGGGCTCTGCTGCAGCGGGTTCATCGAGGTGTAGAACAGGATGCTGGACTCGTTGACAATCTCGATGAACGCGACGGCCGGGTCTTCAGCGTAGGTCAGGCCCGTGTAGGGGTTGCGGTGATTGAGGATGTTCTGGAGTTGCTTGATGGTGAGGTCCTGGATCTCGTGGGAGTAAAACAGGGTGCTGTTGCCGCCGCCGACGCGGGAACCTGGCTCATCGAGGGAGCCGAATTCCTCCGCATAGGGCACGATATCGACGTCATCGGGGCCGATGCGTATGGTGCCGAACGCCTGCGAGAGCTTGATGAAGATGCCGGCATCCCGGAATTGGGCGTTCTGGTAGTCGAACAGGTCAAGTCCCTCGGGGTCGAACTCGACGACGCTGTTCTGCGCCTGGATACCGGCCCATCCGGGGCCGTCGACCCACTTGTGATGGCGCACGGAGTTGACGCCGAACTTGCGGTAGAGGGCCGCGCGCCGGTCGGCTACCTCCTTCGTGGGCGCCGCGCCCCGCCTGAAGCAGAGGTTCAGACCCCACAGCTTGATGGGCTCGCCGTTGTAGTAGAGGTCTTTGCCCCGGGCTTCGATGCGACCGTGCTTGCCCGCTGGCGCCTCCCACCAGTCCTGCATGCCTATCTCGCTGGGAACCTCGTGGTCATCGTCCGGCGTGAACTGATACCAATCCTCGAAGCCGGGCTCCTGGGGAACCTGCGACGGATGGACGAAGTAGCTCACCGTGGCCGGCAGGTCAATGGTGAAACGGGCCTGGACGGGCTGCTGTGCCTCGAGTTCCTCGGCCAGGACGATGCGGATCTCCCCGTCGCTGGCGACGTCCAGGGGCGGGTCAAAAGCGAACGTCGTCTCATCCCCCTCGTTGTCCTCCAGCGTGAAGCTGCGCACCTGCTCGCCCAGCCCCTCCCGCTCCAGGGGCAGATCTACGGTGCTGGTGCTGTCGTCGGCATGAGTGACACGCGCCCGTCCGCGGCCGAAAGCCCATTCGGGCAGACTCACGCTGCCGACCAGGTAGGTCAGGTCCGTATCCCTGTCACTGGCAACCTCCAGGTCCATAGTCAACTGCTGCGGAGCGGTTCGGGATGTGCGGGACATGATCTCGACTGCAGCGTCGGACTCACCGACGGTGGTGCGGTTGACGGCCCGGCTGACTTCGCCGTCGGCCTCGACCTCGCCGCGAATGCTCAGGTATGACCAGCCCGGCCCCCAGCCAATGATGCTGTGTTCCAGGTACTGGCGGCCGTCCCGCATGAACACATTCGTCTGCGAATTCAAAGGAAAGGCCGTGATGCCGCCTTCGGAAGCATGCTCCCGGGCCAGAGCCCCCGAGGCCGAAAACGCGAAAGACGCCAAAACCAGAATGCCTGCCAGCACCAAACCCGAATCCCGCATCATCGTCGAACCTCCCCGTTCAAACAGTTCGGCAGCGTAACCGCAAGAATCCCGCGCCCCCGGTCGGGGCGGGCGGCTGCGTCAGCTTACCAGATGATTCCATGCCCAGTATTCACAGGGTACGCGCTCCGGTTCCGATGTGCAAGCCCTCGCCGCAACGTATTTCACGGCGCCCCGGAGGTGCACGCGGCAGCCAGGCGCGAGGCAAGGGCTTCGATGTCCGCCCGGCGGGCCAGTTTCGCTTTCCACTCCTGAGGGATGCCGTTCACGCCCCGGCAGGTGCCGGCCAGGCCTCCCGTCACGCAGCCGAGGGTGTCGGTGTCTTCACCCAGGTTGACGGCCACCAGCAGCGCTTTGCGCAAGGAGTCCGCGCGGAGCAAGCTCCAGATGGTCGCTTCGAGCGTCTCGACCACGTAGGCGCCGGAGTGGACCTGGTAGCGGTCGTAATCGGCAATGGACATGGTGAGGACGGGCTCGAGGTGTTCCCTCTCGGCCTGCCACGGCCGGCCCGTGTAGTAGCGGTCCGCATAGTG
>PUMJ01000236.1 GCA_003551305.1 Candidatus Brocadiaceae bacterium | reverse complement strand
GGCACTCTGTCGCTGCCGGCGGCCCGTCTCACCGCTGGATGCTCTCCTCCCCGGAGAGCGGGTGCGCGACGGTGTCCGGTCCCATACCGTGCGTTGCCGGCAAGGGCTTTCCTAGGGCGGTGCCTACTTCCACGGCAATCGCTAAAGCCCGCCGCCCGGGTTCCGTCGAGTTGTCGCCTCCATGTCTCGCAAGGCGCACGTGGTCAAGGCTCCGGTCGTCTGATCATTGCACCCGCATAACGGCAGGCCCGGGTGGTCATTCATCCACAGGGTCCGCGATGACCTCCAGTTCGTCCAGGGCGTACTCTGTCTCGCCAGCGGCGCCCTCGAGGCGGAATCGGAGCCCCACCAGCCGGCCCTGCGCGTCGGCGGGCAGCGTGGCGAAGACGCTCTGCCAGGCGCCCTCAAGCGGGCTGCGCCGGCCGATGGCGTTCGCGTCGCAGACCCTGACCGTCTGCCAGTCGCCGTCTTCGACGGCGGCTTCGAGGAGCAGGCGGGCCTGCTGATCGCCCGTAAGGTCGGGGGCGTGTCGCCGGTAGTGCAGGTGGGCCTTCCGCAGTCCGCGCAGGTCCACCGTCCTTTCGGCCGTCGCGCCGCTGCCGCGCAGCACGAGGGCGTCCGCGCTGTCGGCGGCGGGGGCGCGGCGGGTGCTGTCGGCGGTGGGACCGGAGAGGCTCCATTCGCCCTGCCATCGGCCTGTGGCGGCACCGGTGAAGTCGTCATGTGCCACCGTTTGCGGATGGTAGCCGGCCAGCACGTCCTGCACGGCGTAGAAGGCGGGCTTGGGCCGGCCGGCGTCATCGAACAGGTACCGCCGGGTCTCGGAGGGGCCCCACGGCCGGGCGTCGAGGATGCCCCACGTCTTGACACCCCGGAATGCCTCGCACTCGACGACCGTCTCGAAGACGCGCCGATAGATCTCCGCCTGGCGCTCCAGTTCGGCGTCGGGGTCGCCTTCGGCGTCTATCGTCACGTCCATCTCGGTGATCCAGAGTTCCAGTCCCATGTCGGCGAGGCGGCGGAAGTTGGCGCGCATGCTGTCGAAGTAGGCGTCGTCGGTCTCGTAACCGTGTCCGCGCTCGACGTCGGCGCCCAGGGCGAGGTTGTTGTTCAGGTGCATCTGGAAGCCGACGCCGTGGATAGGTGCGTCGGCGCGGCGCAGATCCTCCACCAGCCTCATCATGGTGTTGGAGGTAGGGCCGACGACCTCGTTGCCGAAATCGAGGTAGATGAGGGTGGCGTCGGGGTCTATTTCGTGGGCCAGCTGAAAGGTGCGCGCCATCCACCGCACCAGTCCCTGCTCGGGGTCCTCGGAGTCACCCTGGTAGGCGCGCACGTAGGGGTGCAGACGCCAGCTCTCGGTCTCGCTGTCCCAACGGCGGACCCAGTAATCGTCGGCCTGGTAGCGGCGTCCGGGAGCGATGTGCTCGTTGCAGACGTCCCAGAGTTTGACCCGTCCGGCGAGCAACTGAACATAGTCGCGGACCTTATCCTCATAGACCCGGCGGATATTGGCCAGGTCCTTTTCGGTCTCGGCCGGCATGTCCATGAACCAGGGCGTGCGCTGCACGTAACCGAGTCCGTGGAAATGGTACGCGACATCGTGCTGAAGGCACCATTCGACGGTGTGCTCGGTGCCGCTCAGTTCATATTCGCCCGGTCCGCCCCAGGAGTGCCCCGGGAAGTTCTCCCAGCCGGCCGTCATGATGGTGAAGTGGTCGCGGGCTATGGCCTTCTCGGTGGGCAGGTAAGGGTTGTCCTGCCAGTTGTTCGGCGAGCGGCCGAAGACCAGATGACCGAAGTTGGCGCCGATGTGGAGTCCCCGTTCGAGGGCCAGTTCTCTGAGGGAGGGCCCCCGTGGGCGGACGTAATCGGCGCCGCTGACGGGCGCTCCGGCGAGCACGGCGACGGCGATCAGCAACAGGTACGACAGCCTATCCATACGTCACTCCTCACTGTGCTCGGCCGTGCCGGTCGGCGTCTGTTGTCCGCGGGCCGAGCGGAGCTCTTCCACTATGCGGTGGAGCTCGTTGAGGGCCTCGACGGGAGTCATCCGGCTGGTGTCGAGGGCGAGCAGTTCTTCGCGCACTCGCGCGTCCAGCGGCTTGAACAGGGGCATCTGCACCTGGCGCGGATGGGGGCCCGAGGGGCGGGATTTCTCCGGGACGAACCGGGGTTCGTCGTTCGGGCCGATGGCGTTCTCCTCCAGGTGCGCCAGTATCTCGCGTGCCCGCTGCAGAACCAGCTCCGGCACGCCGGCCAGCCGGGCGACGTGGATGCCGTAACTGCGGTCGGTCGAGCCCGGCACGACCCGGTGCAGGAAGATGACCTCCCCCTCCCACTCCCTCACGGCGACGTTCAGGTTCTCGACCCCGTCGAGGGTGCCGGCAAGCTGGGCCAGTTCGTGGTAGTGCGTGGCGAACAGGGTGCGGGCTTTCAGGTGGTCGTGGATGTACTCGGCCGTGGCCCAGGCGATGCTGACGCCGTCGAAGGTGCTGGTGCCCCGACCGACTTCGTCCAGGATGATCAGGCTGCGTTCGGTGGCGTTGTTCAGGATGTTGGCCGCCTCGATCATCTCCACCATGAAGGTGCTGCGTCCGCGGCGCTGCTCATCGCTGGCGCCCACGCGCGTGAACACCCGGTCGGCCAGTCCGATGCGGGCTTTGCGGGCCGGCACGAAGGAGCCCATCTGCGCCATGATGACGATGACGGCCGCCTGGCGGATGTAGACGCTCTTGCCGGACATGTTCGGGCCGGTGATGACCAGCAGGCGCACGCCCTGGCCGTCCATCTCGAGGTCGTTCGGCACGAACTCCTCCTCCAGCGTCTTCTCCAGCACCGGGTGGCGGCCGTCGCGGACGAGCAGGCCGCGGTCGTCGGTTATCTCGGGTCGCACGTAGCCGGCCTCGGCCGCCACGGTGGCCAGGCAGATGAGCACGTCCAGTTCCGCCAGGGTGCGCGCCGTCTGCTGGAGGCGGTCCGTGTACTGGCTCACCTCGGCACGCACCTCCTGGAAGACCTCGTATTCCAGCTCTTTGGCCCGTTCGGTGGCCCCCAGGACGGCGGACTCTTGCTCCTTCAACTCCGGGGTGATGTAGCGCTCCGCGTTCTTGAGAGTCTGTTTGCGGGTGTAGTCGTCCGGCACCTTGTCCCTGTGGGTATTGGTGACCTCGATGTAGTAGCCGAACACCTTGTTGTGGCCGACCTTGAGCGAGGGAATGCCGGTTCGTTTCGTCTCGCGGCGTTCGAACTCGACGATCCAGTTCCTGCCCTCACGCGCCGTGCGGCGCAGTTCGTCCAGTTCCGGCCGGAAGCCGTCCTGGATGATGCCGCCCTCGGTGAGCGCGGCGGGAGGGTCAACCTTGATGGCAGAGGCTATGAGCCCTTCGACTTCGGGAACGGGGTCCAGGCGCTTGCGCAGGGCGGCCAGCAGTTCCGCCTCGCAGGACTTGAGCGATTCCCGCAGGGCGGGTATCCGGTTCAGCGACTGCCGCAGGCCCACCAGGTCCCGGGCGTTGGCGCGGCCGGTGTAGATCCTGGTCGTCAGGCGCTCGATGTCGTAAACGTTCTTCAGCACCTCGTTCAGGTCCTGCCGCAGACGTTTGCCGCCGTGGAGTTCTTCGACGGCGTCAAGGCGGCGCTCGATGCGCTTCCTGTCGCGCAGGGGGGTCAGCAGGCGGCGGCGCAGCAGGCGGGCGCCCATGGGCGTATTCGTCCTGTCGAGCACGTGCAGGACGGTGCCTCGCCGCTCGGAGCCGCGGATAGTCTCCACGAGTTCCAGGCTGCGGCGGGTGGTGCTGTCCAGTATCAGGTATCGTTCGCCGACGAAGGGTTCGATGCTGCGGATGTGTCCGAGGGCGGTCTTCTGGGTCTCCTGCAGGTAGCCGAGCACGGCCCCGGCAGCGCCCAGGGCCGGCCCGACCCCCTCCAGGCCGAACCCGTCCAGGGTGCTGGTTCCGAAGTGGCGGTTCAGGGCGCGGCGGCCCTCGTCGCTGTTGAACTCCCACGGCGGCCGGCGGGTGACCAGGCAGACCTCCGGCAGGTGGGGCAGGGCGGGGTGGTCGCTCTCCTGTTCGGCATGGGGTTCCGGCAGCAGGCACTCGGCAGGGGAGACCCGCTGCAGGCTGTCGCCCAGGGCCTCGGGGGCGACCTCCTCGACCTCGAATCGGCCGGTGGACAGGTCCACCCACGCCAGCCCGAGGCGGGAATCGGACTCAGCGACGGCGGCCAGGAAGTTGTTCGTGCGGCTGTCGAGGATGTGCTCTTCGGTCAGCGTGCCGGCGGTCATCACGCGGGTGACGTCGCGCTCGACCAGCCCGCTGGCCTCGGCGGGGTCCTGCACCTGCTCGCAGATGGCCACGCGGTGGCCGGCCTGGATGAGGCGCTTGATGTAGTTGTCGGCGGCGTGGTGGGGAAAGCCCGCCATGGGCACGGCGTCGGCGCCTTTCTCTCGGCTGGTCAGCGCCAGGCCCAGCTCACGGGAGCAGACTTTCGCGTCCTCGAAAAAGACCTCGTAGAAGTCGCCCATGCGGAAGAGCAGAACGGCGTCCTGGTGCCGCTTCTTGAACGCCAGATACTGCTTCATCATGGGCGTGTGTTCGTCGCGGCCCATCGGGTGTCCGGGGAGGAAGGAGAGCTGTCGCGTCATGCAAATCAAGATATCGCGGGGCCTTGAAGTTGTCAAAGACGGCGCAGGGACGGGGTAGCCGGGATTGTGAGCCCGGCAACCGGGGGAACCACGACGGCGGGGACGAGGATGATTACCCGGAGCGCTACATTAACGATATGTACGATACACCGCCCTGCCGGTGGCGCCATGTCATCACGCAAGTCCCACTTGGACAAGGTGTTACATCTGATTGGATTCGTTTCGCAGAACCTGTTTTTCTCATGCCGCCTCCTCCCCTCCACGCGTGCCGAGTCTCCCGGGGCGCTGCCGCCGCCCGGCGAACTATACACCAGGATACACGTCCCGCCGCGCCAGGTCAAGTCTCGCCGGGTCCGGTGCCGAGCCTCCCGGATGGGTGTCCCGGTTTCGTGAGGTGCTGCGACGGCCGAAAGCGTCCATAGAGTGCGGGCGCGCCACCGCTCCGGCGACCTGCCGGCCTGCGCCTGCCTGTGCGTCGCACGCCGACAGCGCAGGCGGCGGGGTTTGCCCCGCCTCTGCTTCACCAGACGATGCTGTTCATTGTCCAAGGTTGTGCGCGTCAGGCCCCGCGTTCTCCGCCATCCCGCCCGGCGGCAATCCGCCTTACCTGTTTCGCGTGGCTTTGTCGGGACTGCGCCCTTGCCCCGGCGCCATACTCGCACGAGGTGCGATTGTGGGCGCAGGCGCCGACGCGCCCGTCACTGGTTGGCAGGCTGTCTGCGTTTGCCCGAAATGCGGTGCCGAGTGCGCGGAGTCCTACCGCTTTTGCGGCAGGTGCGGAAAGCCGCTGAAGGGCGCGATAGTTGAGGAGGAGCGGGGCCCGGGCCTACTGGACGCACTCTTCTGGTTTCTGAATATCTTGCCCGGCCTGATGCGGCCTTCCGTGATAATTGTGTCCCTGCTGGTGATGGCCCTTTCGGTGCCGGTCGGATACCTCGGGGTTATTCTCTTCCTGATGGGTGGGGTCATCGCGGCGGTGATGGTGCTCGGCTTCGCCCTGATGATGTGGGGCACGGGCTGGTTGTGGCTGCTCTACGGCTACCTGTGCCTGCCGTCGGAAGCTCTGGCCGACCTAGAGGGCTACAAGTGGACGATCTGGATCCTGCTGGTGCTGGCGCCCATCACGCTGCTGTTTGCCCTCGGGGTGGGGGGAGGGTGAGTCGCCACAGCACCCGGACCCCTACAGGGCCCTGTATATGAAGACGGCCGCGATGACGGCGAGGGCGACCACCAGGGCGAAGATTGCGAGCCGGAGCAGGCGGCCACGAGATGCTGAGCGCACCGCCTTGCCGCAGCGGGGGCAGATGATGGGGCCGGGCACGGGCGAGGTGACCAGGAACTCCTCGCCGCAGGAGCGGCAGCTGAGCATCTCGTTCTCACCACGGCGGTTATTGTCCTTTGCCATCATTCCTCTCCCGATTCCTTTGACATGAGAGCGAATCTCCCGTATATTAGCTTCTTGCGTATCCGCAGGGCAAGGGGACTGTTTCCTCCGTTTTTCTTTCCGGTAAGCATCCTATGCGAACCCCGCTTGCAAAGAAGGAAGACTACGAAAGCGACCGGCGCTGGTACGAGGTAGACGCCACCGGGCAGGTACTGGGCCGGCTGGCGACTCACATCGCCACCGCGCTGATGGGCAAGGACCGCCCGGATTATACCCCGCACGTGGACACCGGGGCGTTCGTCGTGGTCACGAACGCGGGCAAAATCCGGCTGACGGGCAAAAAGCGCTCTGAGAAGGTCTACCAGAGCTTTTCGGGTTATCCCGGCGGTCTGCGGGAGGTGACGGCCGACGAGATGCTGGAGAAGCATCCGGAGCGTCTCATCAGCGAGGCCGTACGACGGATGCTGCCCAAGAACAAGCTCGGACGGCAGATGATCCGGCGCCTGCGCGTCTTCAGGGGGGAGGAGCACCCCCACGGGAATCACCAGCCCGAGCCACTGGAAATCTGACAGATACCAGGACCACGGAGTTATCGAGGGACGAATCAACACCATGGCTGACGAGTATCAGTGGGGAACCGGCCGCAGGAAAGAGGCGGTGGCGCGGGTGCGCATCCGGCCCGGCACCGGAGTCATTGACGTGAACGGCCGGGAGATGGAAGAGTACTTCCCGCGCGACGACCACCGCATTGCCGTGCGCCAGCCTTTACGCGTCACCCACAACCAGGGGCGATTCGACGTCTTCGTCGCCGTCCACGGAGGCGGTATCACCGGGCAGGCGGAAGCCGTCCGGCTCGGCCTGGCCCGGGCGCTGGTGGGCGGAGACGAGTCGCTGCGCGACGACTTGCGCGAGCACGGCCTGCTGACCGTGGATTCCCGCAAGGTCGAGCGAAAGAAGTACGGCAAGCGCGGCGCGCGGCGTTCCCCGCAGTTCAGCAAGCGCTGAGAACCCCGCCAGGCAAACCACCACGCCACGACGCCCACGAGCGAAGCACGGGCCAGACCGGCCGGAGCGAGCGAGCTGAGACAGCGGCTGTCGCTGATCGTGCCTGATGTGCGGCTGGAGCCGTTCGGCGCGTGGGCGTGGTTAGACGAACCGTGCTCCGCACCTCCGCGTCTTATGGGCGGCCTGGACAGCAAAGAACGGGCACGCGTTCACAATGGGGATTCCGGGGGCGCGGGTTACTGCTCGGCCATCGCGGCCACGAGCTCGGGGGGCAGGTTGAAGTTGGAGTAGACATTGGCCACGTCCTCGTCGTCCTCCATGTCGTCCATCAGCTCCAGCATCTTGCGGCCTTCTTCGGCGTCCAGGTCCACGTAGCCCTGCGGCATCTGGGTTATCTCGGCTGACTCCCACTCGATGCCGGCTTCCCTCAAAGCGGCTTTGACCGGCTCCAGGTCGGTCGGCCTGCAGGTCAGCTCGTAGGTATCCCCCGCCGCCTGGAAGTCCTCGGCTCCGACCTCAACCGCCAGGTCGAAGACGTCCTCCTCGGAGAAGCTGTTCAGTTCCAGCAGGATGAGCCCTTTCGTCTCGAACATCCACGAGACGCAGCCGTTGGTTCCGAGTTCCCCCCCGTGGCTCTCGAATATCTTCCGCACGTGGGAGGTGGTGCGGTTGCGATTGTCGGTCAGGGCGTCCACCATTACGGCGGCGCCGCCCGGGCCGTAGCCCTCGTAGCGAACTGGCTCGACTTGCTGTCCTTCCAGTTCGCCCGCGCCCTTCAGGATGGCGCGTTCGATGTTTTCCTTGGGCATGTTGGCGGCCTTGGCGTCCTCGATGGCGTATTTCAGCTCGAGGTTTGTGTCCGGGTTCTTGTCGTTATGCTGCCGGACGGCCGTCATGATCTGCTTGGTGATGCGGCTGAAGATCCTGCCCCGCTTCTTGTCCTCTTTTTCCTTCTTGTGCTTGATGCCAGCCCAGTGTGAATGCCCGGCCATGGTCGCGCCCTCCAAAGAGTTGGGGATAAGGTGGGTCGGTTCCGACAGACGACGCCCTACCGTCCGCCGGCGGGAGGAGGCTTGCGCTTGCGCCGCACCATGTAGGGAGGTGGGGCAACCTGAGTTCGGCTCTGAGCTGCCATTGGAGCCTCTTGAGCGAAAAAGAGTTCACCCCTTATTATAGAGGAAACCGCCGGCCGGGCAAGCTCAGGACGTTGCCGGCCTGCTTCTCTCACGCGGGGTGAACCATGCCGCTTGATGAGTACGCGAGCAAACGGGATTTCGACCGCACTGCCGAGCCGCCGCCGTCGCAGGGTCCAGGTCCCGGCAACACCTATGTCATCCAGAAGCACGACGCCAGCCGGTTGCATTATGACCTGCGGCTCGAGAGTGACGGAGTGCTGCTGTCCTGGGCCGTGCCGAAGGGGCCTTCGCTAAACCCGGCGCACAAGCGCCTCGCCGTCCGCACCGAGGACCATCCCCTCGAGTACGGCGACTTCGAGGGCACTATCCCCGAAGACGAATACGGCGGCGGCACGGTGATGGTGTGGGACAGCGGGACGTTTGAGAGCATCAAAGATCTACCCCTGGCCGAGGCCGTCGAGCAGGGGCGCCTCGAGGTGCGCATCCGGGGTCGCAAGCTCAAGGGCAACTGGGCGCTCATCCAGATGAAAGGACGCGGTGAGAAGAACTGGCTGCTCATCAAGATGGATGACGAGCATGCCGACCGCGAAACGGACATCACGGAGACGGCGCCCGATTCCGTCCTGACGGGGCGCAGCATCCGGCAGATCGCGGAGCAGGGATAAGGGCTGTGGCCGACGAAACCGATACGGGTCGCAACGGGCCGCCGCAAGGCGCCATCATCGCCGTGCTCCTTCTCGCACTGGCGGTTGCGGTGGCGTGGCGGGTTCTGCGGGGGCGGCACGCGTGGGACCCGGTGCTCAACCGGGCGGCTCATGCTCTGGTCGAGGGGCAGGACCGGCCGCTCGAAGAGGTGACCGTCAGGGGGCCTTCCGGCGTGATGAGCGTGCCGGCGAGGCCGCGTCTGGACAGGGCCGGCGCCGTTCGGTTGGCCCTGGAGCTTGACCGGCTGCGGCCGAGCGCTCCGCCGGCGCGCGAACAGGCCGATGCGGCTCGGGCCTCCACGCTCCTGATGAGGGGACGGATGAGGGGCGTGCTGAAGACCGGTCCCGCGGAGGCGCAGGTGGTGCTCTATGGCCTGGGCTGGCCGTGGGTGGATTTTGCCTCGGACCTGCCGGGCGCGGAGCACGGTGTGACGGCGCCGCCGGCGGGCGCGCTCGAGGTCCGCAAGACCCTGCAGGACGTTTTCCTCTCCCGGTCAGGCGCGCAGGAGGCCAGGGAGGCGCTGGGCAGGCACGCGGCGCTGGCTCCATTCCAGGTCGAGGCGGTGCTGGCCATGCGAGGGGCGCTGGAGCTGCTGCACGCGACGCAAGCCGCCGAAGCGGCACTGGCCTCTGTTGCGGCCGCCCATCCCGAGCTTGCCGGGCCGATCATCGAAGAGCGCCGAAGGGCCGGCGTTGATGGCGCCCCGCCCTGAGAGCTATACTGAGGGCGCTACTCAGGAGCGCGTGTTATGGCCTCAGAGCAATACCGGGCGGTCGTCAGCGGGCGGGAGGCCGTGCTGCTGGAGCGCGTTCGCGTGGCGATGACGACGTGGGAGCGGTTCCGGGGGCTGATGCTGCGGCGGTCGCTGCCGGGGGGTGAGGGGCTTCTGTTTCCCGACTGCCGCAGCGTCCACACCTGTTTCATGCGGTTTCCCCTTGATCTGGTCTACCTGGGCGGGGACAACGAGGTGGTCAAGATAGTGGAGGGCAAGCGGCCGTGGCGACTGAGCGGCTGCCGCCGGGCGCACTCGGTGCTCGAGATGGCCGCCGGCCGCTGCGGCGAGGTGGGGCTCCGGGTCGGGGACAGGCTGTTCTTCGAGGGCACCGGGGGCGACTGCGAGTAGAAGAAACGGGCGCGTCCCGCGCGGCCGCGCCCGTCTTCGGGTTCACTTTCTCGCTCAGGCTCAGTCCTCGCGCTGGTCCCAGTTCTCGGGGCGCAGGCTGCGCACGGCGGCGCCGGCGCGCCACATCTCCGAGTTCTTTATCTCGTTCAGTTCCTCACGGAGCTTCTCGGCGTAGTCGGGCTGGCTGTTGGCTTCGAGCACGATGCGTGTTTCGGTGCCGTCCTTGACGCGCCGATAGAGTTCTTCGAAGACAGGCTCGACGGCCTCACGGAACCTGTGCCGCCAGTCGAGGGCCCCGCGTTGGGCCGTGGCGCTGCAGTTGGCGAACATCCAGTCCATCCCGTTCTCGGCCACCAGCTTGATGAGGCTCTGGGTCAGTTCCTCGACCGTTTCGTTGAACGCCTCGCTGGGGCTGTGGCCGTGCTCGCGCAGGCAGTTATACTGCGCCTCCATCATGCCCGCCAGGGCGCCCATCAGCACGCCGCGCTCGCCGGTCAGGTCGCTGTATACTTCGTTCTCAAACGTCGTCGGGAAGAGGTAGCCGGAGCCGATGGCGATGCCGACGGCCAGGCAGCGTTCTTCGGCACGGCCCGTGGCATCCTGATGGACGGCGTAGCTGCTGTTGATGCCGCTGCCCTCGAGGAAGTTGCGCCGCACCGATGTGCCGGAGCCTTTGGGGGCGACCAGGATGACGTCGACGTCCTCGGGCGGCACCAGGCCGGTCTGATCCTTATAGACGATGGAGAAACCGTGCGAGAAGTAAAGGGCGTCGCCAGCGTTGAGGCGGGGCTTGACCGTCGGCCACAGGAGCTTCTGGGCCGCGTCGCTGACCAGGTACTGCACGATGGTGCCGCGCTGGACGGCCTCTTCTATGGGGAACAGCGTCTGGTCCGGCGTCCAGCCGTCGTCAACGGCCTTCTGCCAGTAGTCGCCGTGCTCGGGCGCCTGTCCGATGATGACGTTGAAACCGTTGTCGCGCATGTTGAGCGCCTGGGCGGGGCCCTGCACGCCGTATCCGACCACGGCGATGACCTCGTCTTCGAGCACCTCGCGGGCCTTCTCCAGCGGGAACTCTTCCCGCCTCACAACGTCCTCTTCCACACCACCGAAGTTGATCTTTGCCATGGGGGCACTCCCAGGGTTGA
Source organism: Candidatus Brocadiaceae bacterium (assembly GCA_003551305.1). Taxonomy (GTDB): domain Bacteria; phylum Planctomycetota; class Brocadiia; order SM23-32; family SM23-32; genus B1Sed10-231. The sequence goes on along the minus strand of PUMJ01000236.1, from coordinate 16,524 downwards.
GGGAAAACCGGATCGGTAAACACCAGAAGGACCGGATCAGACCGGACCCCTATTCTGGCCCCCCGGGGGCAGATTTGCAAGGGGATGCGCCGCAGACGCCTGCCGCGTTGCGGGTCGCGGGCGGATGTGCTCTAATCACAGGGACGCTTCACGAGGACTCCCCATGAGAATCGGATACCTGGACTGTTTCAGCGGCATCAGCGGGGACATGTGCCTGGGCGCCTTGGTGGACGCCGGCGTGCCCCTGCAGAGCATCGAAGCCACCCTGGCCACGCTGCCTCTCTCCGGTTGGTCGCTGCGGGCCGAGCGCGTGATGAGGGCCGGTATAGCGGCGACGCGCGTGCACGTCGAGCTGGACCAGTCGCAGCATAAGCCGCACCGGGGACTTGGAGACGTGCTCGGCATCATCGAGAGCGGCTCCCTGCCCCCCGAGGTGGCCGAGCGAAGCTGCGCCGTCTTCCGCAACCTGGCCGAGGCCGAGGCCGCCATCCACGGCACACAACCGGACGAAGTCCACTTCCATGAGGTCGGCGCTGTGGACGCCATCTGCGACATCGTCGGCACCGTGGCGGGGCTGGCGGAGCTGCGGTTGGACACCCTGCGCCACTCCACCGTGATGCTGGGCGGGGGGAGGGTGAAAGCCGCGCACGGGACACTGCCGGTGCCGGCGCCGGCCACGGCCCGGCTGTTGCAGGGGCGGCCCACAGAGGGCGGACCGGTAGACGTGGAGCTGGCGACGCCGACCGGCGCCGCGCTGCTGAAGACGCTGGCCGAGCCGGCGGCGCAGTGGCCCGCCATGACGCCGGAGAAAGTGGCCTACGGGGCGGGGGGACGCGACCTGGAGCACCACCCCAACGTGCTCAGGCTCGCCGTGGGCACGACCTGTGCGCAGGGGAGCGAAAGCGATTACGTCTGGGTGCTGGAGACGAACCTGGACGACATGACGGGCGAGGAGATCGGTTATTGCACCGAGAAGCTGCTGGAGGCCGACGCGCTGGACGTTTTCTCCACCCCCGTTCAGATGAAGAAGAACCGGCCGGGCGTGCAGCTCACGGTGCTCTGCCGCCCTGAAGACCTGCGGACGCTCGAAGGGCTGTTGTGGCGGGAGACGTCAACTCTCGGCGTTCGCCGCGCCCTCTGGCAGAGAACGAAGCTCGTGCGGGAGTTCGAGACGGTGCAGACCCCATGGGGCCCCGTGCGGGTGAAGATCGCCCGGCTCGGGGGCCAAGTCATCAGGGGCAAGCCGGAATTCGAAGACTGCCGCCGTCTGGCTCAGCGGCACGGCATCCCGCTGCGGGAGGTCTATCGCGCGGCTGTGCGGTCCTCATCCGGTTAGCCCGGTGTGCTGCATCCCGCCCTCCCTGTTACTATGAGGCGTCTTCATAGACCTCTTCGGCGGCTTCGGTCCCGCCGGTGGGGATCTCGGCGCCTTCAGCTTTGAGGATGCGTTCCAGGCCGTTCAGCAGCAGCATGACGTTCTCCCGCGTGGAGGAATGGCCCATCAGGCCGATGCGCCATATCCGCCCGGCCAGCGGCCCGAGCCCGCCGCCTATCTCGATGTTGTCTTCGGTCAGCAGCGCCCGGCGCACCTTCGCGTCGTCCACTCCGTGCGGTATGCAGACGGCGTTGAGCATCGGCAGGCGGTATTCCTCGTCCACGAGCATGGACAGGCCCATCGCCTCGAGGCCGGCCACCAGGGCCGTGTGGTTGAGCCGGTGGCGCTTGAAGCGCCGCTCCAGCCCCTCTTCCACGATGACCTTCAGCGCCTGGTTGAGGGCGTAGATCATGGATATGGGCGCGGTGTGGTGGTAGCTGCGCTGGCTGCCCCAGTAGTTCTTGACCATGTCCATGTCGAGGTACCAGCTCCGCACCTTCGTGGCGCGGCCCTCAAGGGTCTGCAACGCCCTGGGGCTTAAGGATATGGGCGCCAGCCCCGGAGGGCAGCTAAGGCACTTCTGCGTGCCGCTGTAGAGCGCATCAATGGCCCACCGGTCGGTCTCGACCGGGCAGCCGCCCAGGGACGTAACGGCGTCCACCAGCAGCAGGGAGTCGGCCTCGTGCACGATGCGGCTGATCTCCTGCAGCGGCTGCAGCACGCCGGTGGAGGTCTCCGCGTGGACGATGGCGACGACCCTCGGGGCGGTCCTGGCGACGGCCTCCCGGACCTGTTCCGGTTCGAAGGGCTTGCCCCACTCGGCCTCGATGGTGTGCAGTTTACCGTCCAGCCGTTCGACGATGTCGGCCATGCGCGTGCCGAAGACGCCGTTGATGCAGACGAGGACGGGATCGCCGGGCTCCACGAGGTTGCACAGGCAGGTCTCCATCCCGGCGCTGCCGGTGCCGCTGACGGGGAAGGTCAGGCGGTTGGCGGTCTTCATCACGTCGCGCAGAAGGTCCTGCGTCTCGTCCATGATCGCGAGGAAGTCCGGGTCCAGGTGCCCCAGCAGGGGCCTGGCCATGGCCTGCAGGACGCTCGGGTGGCAGTTGCTCGGTCCGGGGCCCATCAGTATTCTGAGTGGTTCAACGGCGTCAGTCACGGCTGAGCTCCATCTTCGGTTATCGGTGTCAGGACGCCTTCCTCTCGGCGTCCAGGGTCTTGTAGACGGTGCGCGTGGCGCGCGGCAGATCAGCGACGTCGAAGCGGGGGTTGAACGTGTCCACCAGGCGGCAATTGGCCTCGACCTCTCCCGGCCAGCGCATGCCGACGTTGGCCACGTGGACACGTGAGTCGGCCAGCACGTAGCGGAGACATACCTCGTAGAGGTCGCAGGCGTCGGCCAGTTCCGGCAGCAGTCTCGGGGCGAGATACTGCAGAATGCCCGATGTAAGGGGACGCATGACGGTCAGACCGAGGTTCTGTTCGGGGGCCTCATTGAGCACGTGGTGGGCGGCGCCCTGATGGATCAGGCTGTAACGGACCTGCACGACGTCGAGCAGCCCGGTGCGCATCAGCGGGCGCAGCGTGACGGGTTCCTCGGTGGTGGCCCCGATGAACCGCACCTTGCCCTGCCGGCGCAGTTCCATCAGCGCGTCCATCGGCCCGTCTTCCAGGATGCGGCGCGTCAGGTCGGTGTCGTAGGCGCCACCGTGGAACTGCACCAGGTCCAGATGCTCGCAGCCGAGCCGCCGGAGGCTACCGTGCACGGCGGCGGTTACCTCATCGGCCGTCTGCCGGTGCAGTCCGACCTTCGTGGCGACGAAGACGCCCTCGCGCCGCCCGGCGAGCGCCTCCCCGATGATACTCTCGCTGTGGCCCTCCCCGTAGCCCTCGGCGGTGTCCACGTAGTTGATGCCGAGATCCAGGGCCCGGCGGACCGTCCGGACGGCGTCGGCGCGCCCCTCGGTCGAGTAGGGGTCCCATGCGCGGGACAGGTTCGGCGCGGCCAGCGGGAAGCCGCCGAAGCCGATACGCGAGACGCGCTCGCCGGTTCTGCCAAGCGTGACGTATTTCATGCGCCCGCCTCAACCAGGGATGCGTGTACGGGCGCGATTGTAACAGCGACCGGCGCGGGCTGCAAAAAGCCGTCGGCCCGTCTATAATGCGGGCGCAAGACGGGAGGTATGCAATGAAAACGCTGGAGATAGACGGAAGCTACCTGGAGGGGGGCGGGCAGATACTGCGCACGGCCCTGGGCCTGGCGGCCGCCACCGGCACCCCGGTGCGCATCCGCAACATCAGGAAGGGGCGTTCCACGCCCGGCCTGGCGGCCCAGCACCTGGCCGGCGCTCAGGCCGTGGCCCGCACCTGCGGGGCCCGCCTGACGGGCGCCGCGCTGCGCTCGACCGAGCTGGAGTTCATCCCCGGCCCCCTGGACCCGCCGGAGCGCATCGAGGCGGAGGTGGGCACCGCCGGGGCGGTCACGCTGGTGCTGCAGGGGCTGCTGATACCGCTGGCCGTGGCCGCTCGCACCGTTGAAGTGAGAGTCAGCGGCGGCACGCACGTGAAGTGGTCGCCCACCACCGACTACTTCCGGCAGGTTTTCGCGTGGCATGCGCGCCGACTGGGGCTGCGCATCGTGACCCTGGATGAGCAGCCGGGTTTCTACCCGAAGGGCGGGGGCGAGGTCCGGCTGGAAGTCCAGCCCGGTGACCTCCGTCCCGCCGACCTCACCTCGCGAGGGGACCTGCGTGCCGTCTCCGTGCGCAGCCTGGCACACGAGCAGCTACGCGGCGCACGGGTGGCGGAGCGCCAGCTGGAAGGCGTGCGAGAGGTGCTGAAGCCGGACCGCGACCAGGCCGAATACTGCGCCTCCCCCTCGGTCGGCACCGCCGTGCTGGCCCTGGCGGAATATGAAAACTGCCGGCTCGGCGCCACCGCCCTGGGCGAGCGCGGCAAGCCGGCCGAGACCGTCGGGGCCGAGGCGGCCGTGCGCCTGAGGGCCGCCATGGAGAGCGGCGCGTGCCTGGACCGTCACATGGCCGACCAGATCCTGCCTTACCTGGCCCTGGCGGGGGGCGAGTCCTGCGCCCGCGTCGAGGAGGTCACCGACCACTGCCGGACGAACGTGCGGATCATCGAGCAGTTGCTGCCGGTGCGTTTCGAGGTGGACGAGGGGCAGCGGCTCATACGCTGCGGCTGAAGCTCACTCGCAGAAGACACGCACCGTATCGCCTTCGGAACTGTCCACGTCCACGGTCAGCTCAGTGAGCGCCTCGACGAGTTCGTCCGGGTCCATGTTGCTTATCTCGGACAGGTCCACGCCGTGCTTGGCCATCTCCACGCGGGCTTGCTCCGGCAGCAGGGCGCCCATCTTGATGCCTGCCCGGATCAGCGCCATCGGCACGCGCACGTTCACGTTGTCGCCGTCGCTGGATTCGATAACGACGCGGAGGAACCGGGGCGGGTCACCGCTACCCTGTGGCTCCCCGGCCGGCCGGGCAGCCGGGGTCGCGGCGGTCGCCGGAGCCCGATCGCGGCTCCCGGCCCCCTGGAGCTTGTTTAGGAGCCTTTCGGCCTCATCCGCCGTGATCTTGCCCTCGGCCAGCATGTCCAGCACTTTCTTCTGGTTCTCGTCCATCGTGTCCCTCATCTCGGGGTTCGAGGGTTCCTCAGCAGAACCGGACAGAGAACCGTTCTCCGTCCGCGGTCCTGCCGTTCACACGAAGCCCCCTGGTGGCGGCCAGCACTCGCCATGCCTGCAGGGGCAGGGCCAGGCGTTCGCGCGGGGTGGTGCCTTCCAGCCGCATCAGCGGCACTATGGTGACGGCCAGCGCGAGGGCGACAAGCAAAAGCGGCCAGAGCAGCAGGAGCGGCACGGGAATGGGCTTGCCCCCCAGGCCAACGATGATCAACGCGGGCGGCATCAATCCCCCTCCAGCATGTCGAGCGCATCATCAACAGTGATCTCGCCCCGCTCCAGGCGCGAGAGGACGTTGCGGGGCTTTTCCGGCGCCAGGAAGGCCGCGTCCAGTTTGCTCCCGATCTCGTTGAGGCGGTTCTTCACCGTCGGGTAGCTTATCTCGAAGATCTCCTCCATCTTCTTGATGTTGCCGTGGACGCGCACGAAGGCGGCCACGAACGCCTGCTCCTGAAGAGAGAGGCGTGCCAGGGGGGACAGCTCGAAGCTCCCCTCCACCTTTACGCCGCACGGCGGGCAGCCGTAGCAGACCACGGGCATCGGCCGACCGCACTGCGGGCACTCCAGTCCTCCATTACTCACAGCCACCTCCTATTCTTCATGTATTATACGGAAAACCTGAAATATGTCAAGGGGCACATTCATATAATGAATGCATTACCGGTCTGCCGTGGTGATAGAGCGGTCGAGGCGGCGGCCGGTGTCTCTCAGCGGCCGGGTATGGGCAGGGTCAGCCGGCCTCCGGCTCGGGCGGCGTTCCGTGCACGCCGAAGCGTTTCAGTATTTCGTCGAGGATCCATACGGAACTGGACACCAGCACGACGAGCAGCCAGTCCACGGCAGTCAGGTGTTGTGTGCCCATCAGCAGGTGACCCACGGGAGTGTGGACCACCAGTACCTGCAGCGCCACGGCGATGCCCACGCCGAACAGGAGCCAGCGGTTGCTGAACAGGCCGATGCGGAAGGCCGAGAGGCGCTCGGAGCGCGCGTTGAGCGCCTGGAACCACTCGAACCCCACCATGGCGGTGAAGGCGATGGTCTGGGCCTGCGCGAGGCTTGCGCCGCCGGCCCGCTTGTACCAAAACAGCAGCAGGGTGCCCAGACCCATCAGCGGGGTCACCAGCGCCAGCCGGCGCAGCATGACCCTGTTGACCACCGGTTCCTTCGGGTCGCGCGGCGGCTCGACCAGCACGTCCAGGTGCCCCGGCTCGATGCCGAGGGGCACGGTGCAGGCGCCGGCCGTCACGAGGTTGACCCAGATGATCATCGTCGCCGTCATGGGCAGGTCAAGCCCCAGCAGCAGGGCGGCCACCAGCGTCATGATCTCCCCGGCATTGGCGGACAGCAGGAAGAAGATGACGCCGCGCAGATTGCTGTAGATGACGCGACCTTCCTCGACGGCGTGCACGATGGTGGCGAAGTTGTCGTCGGTCAGCACCATGTCGGCCGCTTCCTTGGCGACCTCCGTGCCCGCCTGGCCCATGGCGACGCCTATGTCGGCCCCCTTCAGGGCGGGGGCGTCGTTGACGCCGTCCCCGGTCATGGCCACCACCTGGCCCTGCTCCCTGAGCGACTGCATGATCTTGAGCTTGTGGGAGGGGGAGACGCGGGCGAAGACGCCGTGGCGGAGCGCCGCTTCGGCCAGTTCCGGGGCCTCCATCGAGTCCACGTCATCGGCACCGAGGGCGCGTCCGTCCTCGGCGATGCCGACCTGCCGGGCGATGGCCTGGGCGGTGACGGCGTGGTCGCCGGTGATCATGATGGGGCGGATGCCGGCCCGCTTGGCCTCGGCCACTGCGGGGGCGCTCTCCTCGCGCGGGGGGTCAATCATGGCCCAGAGGCCGGTCAGGGTGAGCCCCTGTTCGGCGTCTTCGTCTCCCAGTTCTTCCATCTCCTCGGGCACGTCGCGCCAGGCGCCGGCCATCACCCGCAGGGCCTCGGCGGCGAAGTGCTCGGCGGCCTGCTCGATCTCGCTTCGCAATTCGTCGTCGAGTTCGACCCGCTCCCCGTCAACGAGCAGATGGCTGCAGTAGTCCAGGAGCCGGTCCGGCGCCCCCTTCACCAGCAGGTGGCGCCCCTCCCTGTCCTCCTGCAGGTGCAGGGTGGCCATGTACTGCCGGTCGCTGGAGAAGGGGATCTCATCCACGCGCTCTGACTCCCCCCGGAGCTGTTCCAGGTCCAGGCCCGCTTTGCGGGCCACCACCAGCAGAGCGCCCTCGCTGGGATTGCCCTCGGCGACCCATTCGTCGTCTTTCTGTTCGACGGCGGCGTTGTTCGCCAGGGCGCCGATCCGGAGGAGCGCAAACAGCTCGTCGGGCAGCGCGTCCAGGGGCTCTTCGTCTTCGGTCCGCAGTTCGCCCTCGGGGTCGTACCCCTCACCGGTGACCTTGTAGGTCTTCCGGCCGGCCCACAGGCCGCGCACGGTCATCTGGTTGCGGGTGATGGTGCCGGTCTTGTCCGAGCAGATGGCGGTGATGGACCCGAGGGTCTCGACGGCGGGCAGCCGGCGGACGATGGCGTGCCGGTTCGCCATGCGGCGCACGCCGAGCGCCAGGGTGACGCTGATGACGGCGGGCAGTCCCTCCGGGATTGCCGAGACGGCCACGGCCACGCCGAAGAGCATCATATCGACGACCTCGTATCCCCGCAGCAGCCCGAGCCCGAAGACGGCGAAGGCCAGTGCGATGCCCGAGACGCCGAGCACGATGCCCAGCCAGTGCATGCGTCTCTGCAGGGGTGTCTGCTCGCGCGTGGTGGCGTGCACCTCGCCGGCGATGCGGCCCATCTGCGACTGCATGCCGGTGGCGACCACGACGGCCCGGCCACGGCCGCCCGTCACGTTGGTGGACATCCAGACCATGTTGCGCCGGTCGGCCATCGGTGCGCTGGCTTCCACGGGCTCGGCCGTCTTCCCCACGGGCTCCGACTCCCCTGTCAGCGCCGACTCGTCCACGTGCAGATCGTCGCTGCGCAGCAGGCGCGCGTCGGCGGCCACGCGGTCTCCCGATTCCAGCACCAGCACGTCGCCGGGCACGAGTTCCCTGGCCGGCACCTTGACGGTCCCGTCGTCCCTGAGGACTCGTGCCTCCGGGGCGGCCATCTCACGCAGGGCCGCCAGCGCCCCCTCGGCCCGCCATTCCTGCACAAAACCCAGCAGCGAGTTAAGCACGATGACGCCGAAGATGACAGCCGCGTCCACGGGGTGGCCGGCCACCAGGGAGAGGGCGGCCGCGCCGGCCAGGAGGTAGATCAGCGGGTTATGCACCTGGCGGGCCAGCAGGCGGAGGGGGTTGATTGCCTCCTCCCCGCTCAACACGTTCTCTCCGTGTTCGAAGAGGCGACGCTCGGCTTCCTGCCGGCTCAGTCCGTCCGCGGGCCCCTCAACCGCCTCCAGCGCCTCTGCGGCGTCCATCGCGTGCCATTGGGTGTCCTCGTTGCTCGCCACTGCGCCCTCGCGTTATGCTCGAGTCTCGTCAGAAAGAACGTTGCGCATTGAGAAAGCCGGTCCCCCCGGCGCAGGGAGTCTTCACCGCGTAGCTCGTGTGCGGCAGCAATGCCGACGAGGCAATTCCGACTCCGGGGACCCCGTATTGCCGGGATTGGAGAAACTATTGTTGGCGGCAGTTGCGCTCCTGTCAAATCGAGCCGAGCTGTTTTTTGCTCTTGTAATCGCTCTTGCCGCAAGCGTATACTGCGTGGCTTCTCGTTTGGTGAAGATATTGTGGTGGCGCCCGGGCGGTGGGAGCGCCTGGCTTACACGTGAAGGAACCCCCGAGGGAGAGCATCATGTGGACGGAGCATTGGAGTGGGAGCATGTCTGTCGGCGGCCGGGTTTTTCTCTTGTCGGTGGCGTTGCTTCTGGCGGCGTCTGCCGGTCCGGTGCGGGCGCAGGAGTTGCCGGACGCCTACCGGGTGCGTGCTGTGGCCTTTGTGGGCGTGAGCGGGGAGGCGGTGACCAAGGAGGACCTCCTCTCGGCGCAGGTGGCTCTCAAGCCGCCCACCGAACCCGGTGAGCCCTGGACGGCTCCGGTGGCCGGAGAACCTGTCGAGCGGATCGCGCTGTTCGAAATCGGCGGTCCCGAGGGCGAACGCCTGCTGGCCGGTTCGGCGATACAGGCCCTGGCGGCTGCTGTCGTGCAGACCTACAACGACGCGGGTTATGCGGCCGTGCGGGTGACGGTCCCCCGCTCCGCGCTTGTGTTGCTGGCGGCCGATGACAGTGACGGGTTTTTGCGCATCCACGTGACAGAGGGGATCGTGGGTGCGCTGCGGACCACAGTGGTGCGGCCGGACGGGCGGGATGCCGAGCCGCGACGGTCCCACGCCCGCATCGCCGAGCGTTCTCCGCTGGCAGAAGGTGAGAGGGTGCAGATCCACGAGGCCGAGGACTACCTGGCCTGGGTGACCCGTCATCCGCGCCGACATGCTGCCCTTATGCTCGCTCCCGGCGAACGACCGGGAGAGGTGGACCTGGAATACCGCATCACCGAGGAGAAGCCCCTGGCCGGCTATGTCTCCCTCTCGAACACCGGCACCAGGCAGACCTCGCGTTGGCGCCAGCGCTTCGGCGCCGCGCATTACGACCTGACCGGCGCCGACGACCTGCTGAGCGTGGACTACATGACGGCAGGTTTCGACAAGGTGCACTCCCTGAACCTGAGTTATGAACGCCCCATCGAGAGCCTGGAGCGCACACGCTGGCGGCTCTACCTGTCCGGGAACCGGTACCGAGCTTCGGACATCGGCGTGTTCGACATGACCTTCAAAGGCGCCGGCGCCGCCGTCGGGGCTGAGCTCACCAGGAACATCCTGCAGCGGGGGCGTTTTTTCGTGGCCGCGGTCGGAGGCGCCCAGTACCGCCGGTACCGGGTCGAGGACGACCTGTTCGATGTCACCACGCGGAACCAGTTCCTGATGCCTTACGCCGGGCTGCGGGCCTCGAGCCGCACGCCGACCGGCAGCGCCTTCAACGCCTCGCTGATGGGCGAGTTCAACCTGCGCAGCCTGGCGGGCACCTCCCGCTCCCGCATGGACGGATTGGGCCGCATGGACGCCGACCCGACCTGGGCCGCTCTGCGCGGCGACGTCAGAAAGAGTTTCTACCTGGAGCCCCTGCTGGACGGAAACTGGGGCGACCCCGAGCACCACTCGACCCTGGCCCATGAACTCATGGGCTCGCTGCGCGGGCAGTACGTGCCCGGCAGCAAGCGCCTGGCCCCGAACTTCACTCACACGGCGGGCGGGTTCTACTCGGTGCGAGGCTATCCGGAGGCCATCGTGGCCGGTGACCATGCGCTGATTGGTACGGCGGAATACCGCTTCCACCTGCCGCGCGCGCTCAGCCCGGACCCCGAGGCGGGCACCCTCTTCGGTCGGCCGTTCCGGGCCCGGCCGCAGCACTCTCTGGGCCAGACGGATTGGGACCTCATTCTGCGTGCGTTCTTCGACGCCGGGCGCGTCCTGCACAACGAGCGCCAGAGCTACGAGAGCCACACTTCGCTGGCCGGCACCGGGCTCGGCGCGGAACTGGTCCTGTGGCGCAACCTGAGCCTGCGGGCGGACTGGGGCGTGGCCCTGAAGTCCGTGCGCACCGGAACCCAGAGCGTCTCTTCCGGCGACAGCCGGGGGCACCTGAGCCTGACACTCTTCTTTTGAACCAGAGCCGACAGAATGACACTCCACGGAGCAGAGAGCATGAACGCAAACGAAGGGCGTCGGAGGCCGACGGGACGGCTGGTAATGAGTCTGCTGTGCTGCGCGGTGGCGGGATTGCTGGCGGCAGTGCTGCCGGCGGCGCGCGCCGACATCCAGGTTGACAATGTGGCAGCCGGCGAAGCGACCTTCCACCAGGAGGGAAGCCACACGACCATCGAGGCAGTTGACAGGACCATCATTAACTACGAGCGCTTCGGCATCCCGCACGACTCCAGCGTGCAGTTCGTGCAGCCGGACGCCTCCAGCCGCGTGCTGAACCGCATACTGGGCGGCAACCCCAGCGCCATAGACGGCGCCCTGCTGGCCAACGGCATCGTCTATTTCGTGAACCCCGCCGGCGTCTTTTTCGGACCCGACAGCGTGGTGGAGGTGGGCGGGCTGATCGCGGCGGCCGGCCAGATCTCGGACGCCGACTTCCTGGCCGGCATTGACCGCTTCACCGGCCTGGAAGGGCCGGTTGAGAACCGCGGGATCATCCGCGCCGAGGACGGCGCCCGGCTTATGGGTCGCAACGTCCTGAACACGGGCACCATCGTGGCCCGTCGCGGCCTGGTGAGCCTGCTTTCGGGCGAGGAGGCCTATCTGGCCGAGCAGGGCAGCGACGTGATGGTACGGGTGGATACGATGGACGCCTCGACGGCGACCGGCGAAGGGCCCGGCGGCGAGGCGTCGGCGGAGTTCGGAGTCCGCAACGAGGGTCTGGTCGAGGGCGACGAGGTGGTCTTCGCCGCCGGCGACGTCTATTCGCTCGCTCTCCTGAACAGCGGCCGCGTGCAGGCGCGGGACGCCGTCACCATGAGCGGCGACGGCTACGTGGTTAACACGGCTGAAGTAGAGGCCCCCGGCGGCACCGTCAGGCTGCTGGGTGAGACGGTGGTGCACGCCGGTTCGATAGACACCTCCGCGCCGGACGGCGGCGGCCGGGTGCTGATAGGCGGCGGGCTGGAAGGCGAAGGCCCCGAGCGCAACGCAGCCGCCACATTCCTGACGTCCTCCTCAAGGGTTGCGGCCGATGCCCTCGAAGAGGGTGACGGTGGCGATGTCATCGTCTGGTCGGACCTGTCCACGCGTTCGTACGGGGAGATCAGCGTGCGCGGCGGCGCCGAGGGCGGCGACGGCGGGTTCGTTGAGACCTCCGGCCGGCGCCACCTGGACGTGCGCGGTGCGCCGGACCTGCGCGCCCCGGCCGGTCGCGGCGGCACATGGCTGCTGGACCCCTCCAACATCCGCATCGTCCAGGAGGGCGAGACCTCGGGCATAGACGAGGTGCTGCCCACCCCGACCTTCGACCTGATAGAGCAACTCGCGTTGGAGGAGATGGTGCTCCTGCTCGAGCTGCCGCCCGACGAAGAGGCCGAACTGCGCAACTTCAGCCCGGACTTCCTGGCGGAATCGTTCGCCGAGGGCGCGGTGGTCGTCATCACTGACCTGATGGACGCCCTGCAGGGCGACGAGACCACGGTCATGCTCAAGACCGGGAGCGAGGGCGAAGAGCACGGCGACATCATCTTCGAGGCGGACCTCGACTACAACAACCTGGGCAGGAACTTCCTGGTGCTCTGGGCCCACCGGCACATCATCATGGAGGGCGACATATATGACTCTGACCCGGGCACGAGCGAACACGCCGACGGCGTGGACTGGCTGGGGCTGGACCTGGGAAGTGGCCAGGAGCGGCAGCCGGGTGGCGACATCGTCGTGCTGGGCAGCATAGACACCAGCGGCGGCGAGTTCCGCGCCCTGACCTCAATGACGGACCAGCCGGCGGGCTCGTTCATCCTTGACCCCGACGCGTCCATAAACACACGGGGGGGTGAGTTCTTCGTCCTCGTCAACCATGAGGCGCAGATATCCGGGTCGGTGGACGCCGGCGGGGGTGAAGTGATCGTCATCGCCAGGGCCGGGGACGTTATGGTGGACGCTACGGGCTCGGTGACCACGAGCGATGAGGTCATTGATCTTGTGGCCGGCCGGGACGTCCTCATTGACGGCACGGTATCGGGCACCGGGACCTGCGACCTGGGTCTGGTGGCCCGCGAGCGCATCGTGCTGGGCAGCGGCGCCGTGGTGCGCACCGAGAACGGCTGGATGTGGCTCGGCGACGAGGAACTTCTCTTCGAAGGAGATACTCCGGTCATCCATCTTTTCGACGCAGATGTCGGTACCGACGCGGGGAACATAGACGTTTTCTACCCCCTTCTGCTCCGGGCCGATGCGGTGCTGACGGCGGGTGACGACCTGCGCGGCAACGTGACCTTCCACGATACCGTGGACAGCAGCGCGGACGGACACAGGGCGCTGACGGTCCAGGGCTACGAGGTGGCCTTCGAGGAAGCCGTCGGCGCCGAGATGGCCCTGCAGGGGCTTACAGTGGACGCCGAAGGCTTCGTGACCGTGGGCAACTCACTGGCCGTGGTCGAAGACATAACTTTGACGGCCGCCAATGTCGCTTTCGAGGGGGGGCCGGACAGCGTCTCGGGCGCCGGCCGGCTGCTGGTGCAACCTGCTGATCCGGAGTACCAGATCGCGATAGGCGATCCGTGGAGCTGGATGAACGAGCTGCAGCTCACCCATGACGACATCGCGGCCCTGGCGGACGGATTTGCGGACATCACCGTGGGGCGCGCCGACGGGCGCCACGACATCACGGTGGGTTACGAGGTCACGTTCCGAGATCCGGTAACCATCCGCACCCCCGAAGGCGGCCAGATTGCGGTCTATGGCCACCTTGTGGGCGCCGACGACGCCTCAATCACGCTGATAGGCCCCGGCTCCGAGGGCATCCCCGGAACGACTCACCTGGAGGGCTCTATCCGCACAGAGGGTAACCCCATCCTCATTGATGATGACGTTGTCATCGGGTGGTGGTCCACCATACTGGACACGACAAAAGAGGGCCAGTTCGACGGCGCCGACATCGAGATCACCGGTTCCGTCAATGCTGACCCGGACTTCCCCGATGGATGGTTCAGCATCTACGCCGGTCCGGACGGCGACGTGCTCGTGCGCGGTCCCGTCGGTGACGAAACCCCCCTCCACTCCCTCCGCGTGGGAGGGCAGGCATGGTGGGATGACTACGAGGAGCGGGGCGCCCGGAGCGTGACCTTCCTCGATGACATCCGCGTTCTTTCCTGGCTCGAAGTCGAGGCCCTTGCTGACATTACGCTGGAAGGCGACGTGGACACGACGCTGGGGCATGAAGATTACCCCTGGGGAGACATATGGCTCTGGTCAATGTTCGGCGACGTCAGCGTGCACGGCCTGCTGGCCGAAGACGTGGACGTCGAGGCCGGCGGTTCGCTGCACCTGCAGGGGGACGCCATCGCGGAGGGCCCGGACGGCTACGGGTACCTCTCGTTGTATGCGCGGGACGATCTGCTGGTGGATGCCGGCCTGACGCTCAGGGGCGGCGAGAACATCTTCCTGGTGGCCGGCATGAACGTTGACGGGGACGGCGACATCATCTTCGCCGGCTCCAACCCGACGCCGCTCACTGAACTGCAGACGAACATGCTCGGGATGCTGGTCGGCATGCCCGTTGAACGCATCGTCGAATACCTCGAAGGGCTGGAAGAGGAGTTCGCCGGCGGCGAACCGCCGGACGTGGATTCGCCGGAGTTCCTCCTCGGTATCATCCGCGAGATCGAAGATGTCCTGCGTGACCCCATGCCGACCGGCCAGATCGTCGGTGCCGAGAACGCCATCGTGCGGGGCTTGGAGGGCGGAGAGACCTCTCCCACGCTGATGGGGCTCCTGCAGGGGCCGGCTGTCACGGCCGACCATCTGCCCGCTCTGGCCGGGGGCGTCCCCACGGTTTTCGGAGTCGCCACCCTGGACGACCTGGTCTTCGATGGAGACCTGGCCTCCGCGTTGAACGATCCGGATCGGCAGAGCATCCTGGTGCTGGCAGGCCACACCGTGAGCCTCGAGCACGAGGTGCAGACGGGACACCTCGGTGTCATCGGCAACACCATTACGCTGCGCGGTAGCCATGGCTCCTGGCAGCATGTTGACACCGGAGGCAGCCAGTTCTACGTCGCGGCCAGCCCGATCGTGCTGGGCGGCGGCGCGCTGCTGTTGCTGGGAGAGTTCGGCGGCCTGAATGGCGCCCTCGTGCCGCTGGTGGAGGACGGGAACGGCTGGATCGGCGATATCGAGCTGAGTCCCGAGATGGCTCTTGAACTCATCCGGATGGTCCAGCAGGAAGCCCCCGGGCTTCTGGACGGCAACATTGTCGTGGACACGACGACGCTGCTCCAGAGCCGGGAGGGGAGCATCTTCCTGGTCGGAGCCGTGGACAGCGGCGAGGGCGAGCCGAACGCCCTGGAGATGTTCGTCGAGGACATGGCTGTCATAGCCGGGCCGGTCGGGCAGGAGGCCCCTCCGTTCATATTCAGGGTCAGCGGCGGGGAGACTCACCTGCTGGGCGGCCTTGTCCGCACCGCGGAGCCGCAGGTCTTGCCGCTGGGCATGTACTTCGGTCAGAACTACGAGACCGACCTGCTGTTGCACCGCGACACGGAGATGCACGGCACTCTCGTGCGGTTTGCGGGCCACGTGGATTCGTTCGACCGGCCGGCGGGGCTGAGCGTGTACGACCAGCAACGCACGACCATCGCGGGCCCCGTGGGCGACCGGAACCCCCTGGCCAGCCTGCGTACGGCCGAGACCGGGGACGTGCTGCTGGGCGCTGACATCACGGCCGGCTCGCCGGGGCGCCTGACCGTGGAGTTCAACAATCCCGTGCTGCTGGCGGACGACGTGACCATCACCGACCTCGGTGAAGCGGGCATCTTCTTCCGCAGCACCGTGGACTCAGCGGCAGATCCCGTTGAGCTGGAACTCCTGACGAACACGGCCATCGAAGGACAGCAGGTGCCGGTCGTCTTCTTCGGCGACGACGTCGGTGGTCTGAACTCACTGAGCGCTCTGCTCGTCAACCCCGATGGTCGTCCCGCTGTGCCGCTGGTGGCCACCGTCGTGGTGCAGCCGACCGGCGGCGACGGCGTCAGCTTCGAGGTCGGCCGGTTCGAGATGGGCCAGAACGAGAAGCTCACATCCCTGGGCGACCTGACCATCCTTGCTGATGAGGCCTGGCTGGGCGATGTGGGCGTGGACGGCTCGCTCACCGTGTCAACGGCCGTGCCGGATACCACTTACTTCAGGCTGCGCGATGCCGGGTGGGTCCTGACGGCCGACGGCCGTCTCGTCCAGGACCAGGGGCTGGATATCATCGCCAGGGACGACATCCTGTTCGAGGGCGCAGTCCAGACCGTCGGGGAAGGCCCCGCGCCCCGGTTCACATCCATCCTGGGGCAGATCATCGGCCTGCCGCCACAGTTCGAGGTGGTCGAGTGGGCCCACATGCCCGTGCTCGTGCGGGACGGCATCGTGCTGGACGCCGTCCTGACGGAGGGGTTCGTGGACTGGACGGGCATAGACTTCGGCTTCCCGCCGGAGCGGCCGGGTGAGGATGAGGACGAGGAAGTGGAGGACAAGTTCAGCGAGGCTGAGGTCGAGTCGGACTGAACGCGGCTGACAGCGAGGACTACCACCGGCCGGGCGGGTGCAGCAGCATCACGCCCGGCCGGTGTTATGTACGCCGCGTGCCGCGGCTCTGCGCAAGGGGCAGCGGCGTGGCTTTGGGCTGCCTCGAGAGCTTCAGTACGCGTGTTTGACCCGGGCGAAAAGGCGGGCTTTCCCGGTACTCACCGCCGCACCACTCGGCGGG
>PUMJ01000072.1 GCA_003551305.1 Candidatus Brocadiaceae bacterium | reverse complement strand
GGCTGACCACGGGCGAGTAGGAGACGTCGAACTCGAGCTTGCCCCGGTCGTCCCACTGGTGGGGCCAGGCGCGCTTCGGCTCGGGCAGCTCTCGCACCCACTGCAGGTGGAGTTCCTCGGCAAGCTGGTGAGGGCTGTTGGCGCTGCGGGCGGCGTCGAAACGCCACATCGGCCAGTCGGGCTCGGCGAGCTGGACGGTGTTCGATCTCAACGGCGTAACTTCTCGTTCATCATTGACTTCAACGAAGTAGGAGCCGACATCCGTTTCGGTTATGTCGGCGACTGTGAGGGTGCTCTCGGTGGCGCCGGCGAGCGGCTCTCCGTCCAGATACCACTGATAGGTCACCTCGCCGACGGGGTCGTAGACCTCGACGGGCCCGAGGGTGACCGTGTCCCCCAGTTGCACTTCGCGGCCGCTGATGTCTCCCACGAAAGGAACGGACAGGGTCCAGACGGCATTGCCTTTGATCTGCCCGTCACGGTCGGCGGTGAGTTCGCGTGCGACTTCTCCTCTCGCCTCGTCCAGCGGCCAGTAAGCGACCAGTCCCTCCTCGTTGCCGGTCAGCCTGGTTCCCATGTCGGTCTCGATTTCGTCCGCATCGAGGGCGCGGTTCCAGAAGCGCACCTCGCGCATGAGGCCCTCGAAGTACTTATTGGTGCCGTGGCCGGGCTCGCCGGCGATAAAGTTCTCCTCCTCACCGCTGACGATCCTCTCGGTCACCGGATTGGTGTCCACCTGAACGCCGTTCTCGTAGAGCGCCCATCCCCGTTCCGTGCTGAAGGTGACGGCGATGTGGTACCAGGTGTCGAGCTGCAGCCTGCCGGACTCGACCGGCGTTGTCCAGCCCGACTCTTCCAGTTGCACCCTGGGGCCCACCCTGTCGGGGGTGGAGGAGCCGTCGGCCATGGTGATGCGGAACTCGTTCCTGCCGCGCAGGTTGATCGGCACGGGGGCCAGCGCCCAGCTATCCTCATCGGGCAGATCGTGAGGGTTCAGCCAGAGTTCGATTGTGAAATCCGACTCCCCGTCGAACAGCTCGAAGTCATCCGGGATGTCCACATAGGCGCTGTCCCCGTCGAACTGGAGGGCGGTCTCTGATGGTGGCAACAGCGGCTCTGCGGAGACGCCGGCCACGCCGGCCGTCAGACACAACGCAACAGCCACGACGAAACCGACGCAAGCCCAGCGTCCGCGTTTTGCCCGCATCCGGCCCGAACCTCCTGTCTCCGCCCCTGCTGCCACGGCCTGCGACGCAACTGCCAGCTTCCGACCGAACGCCTTCATAAACTTACTCCTGCTCGTGTGTCAGCCCGTTGCTCAACTCGTCCGAGGTCACATCGGACGCCCAGCCTGCCAGATAACACGTCTACCGATGTATGCTACCGGGCAGGCCTGCCGACCGAAACACCGGCCCACCCTCGACGGTCCAACCTTCAAGAATCTATCCTATATCAGCGGCAGTCGATTTCAAGGGGGGGCTGCCCATTTGCCCGGCCGGCGGGCCCCTTTTCGGGACGAGCAGATGTCGAACCCCCCCGGCCGGGGTCGTGAGGCCCGCCGTCAGCGGCGCAGCTCTTCAGCAAGCGTGTATGCGTTCTGCGGCGAGCGGCCGGCGCCAGAGCTGCCTTCGGTCGCCTGTTGAAGAACGGAAGCTGGCGGCGTAGAGTGCAGGGACCGGCAGAGATAGGTAAGGAGAACGGCAGCAAGGCTCGAATCGTCTTCGTCCTCCACCTGGCCGGAGCCGCGGCTTGCATCGAGCGACGAAGCGGCGCCGTCCTTGTGGCACAGCCTCCGGCACGCTCAGTGTCCTCCCTGTCTCGGTGGCAGACATCGCCATTCCCTGGCGTGGAAGGGATTATGAAGAACGCGAGCAGATACACTTACGGCCCGGTGGCGTCCCGGCGGCTGGGCCGGTCTCTGGGGGTGGACCTGGTGCCGTCGAAGACGTGCGACCTGAACTGCATCTACTGCCAGCTTGGGCCCACGGCCCGCACCACCATCGAACGGCGGGAATACGCGCCGGTCGAGGATGTGGTCGAGGAGGTGCGCCGGGGCCTGGAGGAGGGGCCGGCGCCGGATTATGTGACCCTGGGCGGCTCGGGAGAGCCGACGCTGCACAGCCGCTTCGGGGAGGTGGCGGCGGGCATCCGGCGGTACAGCGGGGTCCCCATCGCGCTGCTTACGGGCGGGGCGCTGTTGCATTTGGACGAGGTCCGGGCCGCCTGCGAGCCGCTGGCGCTGGTGTTGCCCTCGCTGGACGCCGGGGACGAGGAGACGTTCCGCCGTGTCAACCGGCCCCATCCCGGACTGACGCTCGAGCGGCTGGTGGACGGCCTGGCGGCGCTGCGGCGGGAGTTCCGGGGGCAGATGTGGGTGGAGGTTTTCCTGGTTGAGGGCGTCAACTCGTCCGACCAGCAGGTCGTCCGCATCCGGGAATGCATCGAGCGCATCCGGCCGCACCGCGTGCAGCTCAACACGGCGGTCCGGCCGCCCGCCGAGGTGCTGGTAGGGGCAGTGCCCGAAGAGCGCCTGGAGCAGATACGCGAGATGCTGGGAGGCCGGGCGGAGGTGATAGCGCCGGCCACGGGGCTTGAGCTGCCCGCCGAAGGACGGGCCCGCAAGGAGCGGGTGCTGGACATGCTGCGGCGTCGCCCCTGCACCGTGCAGGACATCGCCGTCGGCCTGGGTGTCCATCGCAACGAGGCCGCCAAATGCCTGCGGGTGTTGCTGGACGAAGGCGCCGTTCGGCGTCGCCAGCGCCTCTATGACACCTACTACGAGAGCAGCGGCTAAAGGGGGCCGGCCCCTACCGATTGCGCGCGCCCGTCGTGTAACCGTGTCTCCGGAAGACCTCGCGGCCGAACTCCGACGTCGCCAGTGCCATGAACTTCTCGGCCGCTTCGCGGTCCTGGGTATGCGTCAGCAGGCAGAGGGTGACGCGTATCTCGGGGAACTCCACGTCGGGCGGCGCGATCGCCTCCAGGCGGTCCTCGTAGAAGGTCGAGATGAAGTTCCAGACAACGGCCACGTCCACGTGCCCGCCCAGCAGGGCCAGCGCCACGTCGTTGTGGCTGCGCCCTTCCATGGCCATATTGGCCTTCAACTCATCAAGCAGCCCCATCTCCTCGAAGGCGTCGCGGACCAGCTTCCCGGCCGTGGCGTAGCGGGCGTCGGGGTGGGCAATCCTCAGGTCGGGCGTCGCCAGGTCCCGCATGGCGGTGATGTTGTGGGGGTTACCGGGCGGCACGATGATGATCGGCTCCAGGTATCCGACTACCTTATAGTGGTCCAGCAGCCCTTTTTCCTCGAGGATCTCCGCGTAGGGGTCGTGCGGAAGGTAGAGGTCGCCGCGACGGGCCAGCTCGATGCTGGCGAGCAGTTCCGAAGAGCCGCCGAAGTTGAACCTGACGCCGATGCCATGGCGCCTCTGGAACTCGGCGGCCAGGGCCTCCGCGGCCGGCCGCATGCTGTTTCCGCAGTGGACCACTATCTCCCTGTCCGCGTCCATCGGCTCGAAGACGTCGGTCTCGAATGGCGTCGGCGTGGCGCCCGTCCATGAGTCCGTTGCGGGCTCATCGGACCCGCGGGCAAACCACAGAGCCAGCAGCCCGGCCGCGACCACCGCGATGGTGATCGTCAGCGGGTCCAACCGTTTCGCTGCAGTATCATTATCGGCCGGCATGAACACCCCGATCAGAACGGTAATGAAAACTCCGGAACGGTGCACAAGCGGAAGCGCGACTTCGTGGCTGCGCCCCGACATCCAACATACATTATAGGGCAGTCGCAACGATTCTCAAAAAGCCGGGGCCGGCCCGGTCGGCTCGGGTGCGTCTTGCGGTTCCCCGCGCCGCAGGTCCACAACTCTCAACGGGCAACAGCCTTTCCCGCCTTTACCTGGTCACCTCCACTTCGTACATCATCCGTGCGCCTTCGGGGCCGCGTACGCGCAGGGGCAGGGTGATGCGGCCGTCCTCCAGGTCAACCTCGACGGGGGCGACGCGGCGGCCGCTGGTGGCGATGGCCCAGGCACGCGCCCGCCGGGCCCCGGGTGCTTCGACCGTCAGGGTCGCGGCGCCGTCCCGCACCAGGTGGGGCAGGCCGCCCCACTCCAGCAGCGTCTGGCGGTCGCGCTCGGCGAAGTGCGCGCCCGAGTTCTGCAGGTCGGTCAGGTGGGCCACCAGCATCCGCCCGCTGCTCCGGATCGGCTCCTCGTCCAGGCTCGAGACCCATACCGTGGCGTAGGTCTCGTCCATGGTCACGGTCACCGGCCCGGCCTCGACGCGCCCGCCCTCGGGCGCGTAGCCGCCCGCCGTGCGGGGCGTGTTCAGCACCATGACATCGTCAGGCGCGTTCACCAGCAGTTCACCCGTCTCGCTCTGCAGCCGGTCCGCAGATAGGTCGGTCACGTTGTCCGGAGCTATCAGGCCGCTCTCGCGCAGGTGCGCCAGCACGGCGGCGCCCGTGGCTTCCTCGTAAGGGTCCAGCGCCAGCACGTCGCCGCCGGTCCAGTCGTCGGGCTGTGTGCCCCAGGCGAGCGGCACCATAACGTCGGCGGCGACCTCGCCGGGCTGCTCAGCGACGTGCGTCCCCACGCCCGTCACGAGCGCCAGGGCGTGCCAGGGCGGGGAGGTGCGGGTGTTGCGGCGGGGGGCCTGCAGCAGCTCGGTCGGCGTCATCGGCACCGCCACTGTGTGGGATGCCTCCCGCATATCGCCGCGCAGGTAGAGCGCCAGGGCGGCGCGCTCGGCCGTCTGGTTCAGGGGGTCGCTGGCGAGGTCGAAGTAGCCGGCCGGGGCCGGCTCGAAAAGCATATTGTGGCGGTGGCTGTAGGCGAAACGCCACAGCGTGTCCCAGCCCTGCAGGGCGGCCATGCAGCCGGTCAGGATGCCGCCGACGCCGCGGAACCGCCCGGGGCCGGAATAGTTGTATTCGCTTATGGTGAACGGCCTGTCCAGCAGGCGGATGAACGCCTTGTCGCGCCCGCCGGGGGCGCCCGCGGCGATGGGGCTGGTGTTGTCGCTGCGGGAGGGCAGTTGCCAGGGGCGGTCCACCCACTGCGGGTGGTCCACGTAGAAATGCTCGTCCACGTAGTCGAACTCGGCGCGGACGGCCTGCATCTGCACCGGGGCCGTCCAGCTATTGATGTTGGTCAGCAGGGCGTGGCAGTCTAACTCCTCGCGCAGGTAAGAGCGGATGCGCCGGAACGCGTCCCGCTCGGTCTCGGCCAGGAAGACGACCAGGTCGCGCGTCTTCGGGTTGTCATCGTGGATGTTGCGGGCCAGGGGGACGGTGCCGCGGGCGGGGTCGCCTTCGGGGTCTTCGCCCCAGGCCTCGGCCAGGTCCTCGCGCCCCTCGTACCGGGCGGCGAGCCATTCGTTCCAGGCGCGGCGCCATTCCTCGGCGACGCGGCCGTCTATGCGGCCGATGAAGTTGCCGGCGTTGCCCTCGTTGATGAGGCTCAGCCAGGCCAGCGCCGGGTCCTCACCCCACGTCATGCCCGTGTAGGGGTTGCGGTGGGTGAGCAGGTTGCGGCTGAACTCAAGGAAGTTCTCCATCGCGCGCTCGTTGACCAGCACCAGCATCTTGAAGTCATCCATGGCCACCCGCCCCTCGGCGCCGGGCCAGACCTCGCCGGCCCATACGCGCCGGCTTACGTAGAGGTCGGTGGTCATGTATATGCCGCGCTCTTTGAGCGCCGCGAACAGGTAATCGAGCTGGTCCAGCCTGTCCGGGCAAAAGGTGGTCGTGGTGCCGCCGGAATCGTCCACCAGGTCCCTCTCGTGGTGGTGGAAGCGCACGGTGTTGTAGCCCAGGCGCATGAGGCGCTCGGCCAGGCGGTCCGCCTCCTCGTGACTCATGTACTGTCCGGAGAAACAGAGGTTGACCCCGTAGAAGCGGCGGGGCGTGTCCGGGTCGTCCTCGAAGACGAACCGGCCCTCCGGTGTGGCTATCAGGCGGCCGTGCCTGCCCGCCGGCGGGTCGAACTGCCCGAAGCCGGAAAAGTCCACCGCCGAGCCCGGCTCGATGTCCAGCTCAAGCTCCAGCGGCACCCAGTCCTCGCCCTGCTGAATCGTCACCGGCTCGTCGAGTTCCATCTCTATGTCCTCCCGCGTGGTCATGGTGAACGCAATCTGCAGCGATCGTCCGCCGGGCCACGGCTGCTCCTGCCCGGAACTCGGCCCGAGTCGCACAACCAGTGTCGGCTCCCAGCGGCGGTTGTCCTGCACAAGCACGTGCACGGGTTCATCCAGGGTGATCCGCAGCACGTCGCCGCCCGCCAGGGTCAGGTCCACACGGCGCGCCGTGCCGCTGCTGAGGCTCGGGTCCCGGAAGTCGGTCGGCACCACCCCCGGCTCGCCGTCCACGGCGAACTGCTGGCCTGCAACGTGGCGGATGGGGACGGTAACCCCGACGTAGAGGCTGTTCAGCTCGATCGCCTCCCGCGGCGTCAGCGTGTAGTGAAGACGCACTCCGCCCTGCACGGGGTCAGCCCGCAGGACGCTGTCCACGATGACTCCGCCGGGGGCGCGGATGGTGCCCGCGCGAGGCCGCTCCGTGTGGTCAGCGATGCGCAGGGGCTCGCCCGGCCGCCAGGGCGACTCGAAAAGGCCGGGTTCCACGGTGACGACCTCCCGCCCCTCGCGCCGCAGGCTCACGGCGCCGGACCGGCGCACCAGGGCTTCCCAGGCGGGGGAGGCCGCCCGGACGCGGGCCGTTCCCAACACCGCCGTCCAGCATATCAGCACCGCTGCAGCCGCTGCACGTATCCGAAACCATTTCCCCGTCTCAGCCGTTAGTCCCATGGCGCGGGTCCTCCCTGGCGTGAACATGCCACATGCCTTTGCCCCGATGGTAACCCGAGACCGTGGCTTTGTCAGGTGGGCGTTCGTCGTCTCCAGCAGGCAACGAGCAAGGGGGTCCGAGCCCTGACGAAGAATCTCTACGCCGCAGCCCATTGCGCGCCTGGCCGGGGAGATTCTTCGTTGCGCCGTTCGGCGAACTCAGAATGACATCATCAGCTTTCCCGGGCTCAATGGCTCGGCAAGGGCGACACAGGGAAGCCCGGCGCAGGGTCGCAGATACTTCGCCCCGCCATCGCGGCACTGAACATGACAGACACAGCCCGCGCGGCGGTCGCACCCGGGCAGGGCTCTCACATCAGGTCCACCCGCGCGTTCATTGCCGCGCGCAGCCCGTTGAACAGGTTGGCGAAAAGCCGGTCGAAGCTGCGGCGGTAGAACAAACCGCTTTCGCTCCCCCCGGGTCTCACTCCCGTGAGCACGTCATAGCGGGCGCGCTCGGCCGGGTTGCTCAGCACCTCGTAGGCGCGTTTGACGCGGCGGAAGGCGGCGGCGTCGGCATCCGGCCCGTGCAGGTCCGGGTGGGTGCGCAGGGCTTCCCGGCGGAAGGCGCGCTTGACCTCCTCGGGTCTCGCGTCCGGCTCCACGCCCAGCACCTGGTAGTAGTTCTCCTCGAACGAGGGGGCAATCATGGTGCCTGTCTCCGGTGTTGACAGTTCCACTCTGGAGTATAAGCTAAGGGAGGATGAACTTCGGATACATCCATGTAAATCACTGTCCAGCAATAGCTTAACCTCGGCAGAAAAAGGAGAGGCGCCATGGAGAAACAGGTCAATGGAGTGCGCATCGAGCTTGTGCAGGGGGACATCACACGCCAGCGGGTGGACGCCATCGTGAACGCGGCCAACAGCGCGCTGGCCGGCGGCGGGGGGGTTGACGGCGCCATCCACCGGGCCGGCGGCCCCGAGATAATGGCCGAGTGCCGCAGGATAGG